>NZ_PCOH01000004.1:0-257884 GCF_002976445.1 Bacillus sp. MYb56 | reverse complement strand
AAAACCCCGAATCATGGGGCTTTTTTTAAGTGTCCATGATTCGGGGTACAGTTCATACATGTACAAGAGGCTTCTTTTATTTTTTAAACTTAAACATCTCACCGCTCAAATTCGAATCACTATACACGAACAATACCATGTTAATGTTGTTGTCTTTAATGTATTGATATACATCCTTTTCGTGATAGTGACGAAGGTCAAGGATGGATGTGTGATTGAAGTTTTGTGCTAAATGAGGCACGATTGCGTTTGCGAATGAGTCTTTTAGGACTAGAGCTCGTACATCATTTGGTGCATTGTTATTTTCGATGACGATTTCTGGATAGTCGTTTGCGTAATAGCCTGCGTATGATGTTGTGTCTTTTTGTTTTTCTACGCCATATAGTTCATCTAATGTGCGATATACGGTGCCGTTTACATCTTTGGCGGCTACGCTCGTAAAGTTGAAGCCGTCTTTTGGTGTGTAGTAGCATAGTTTTTCTCCAGTTGCATCGATTAGTTGGTATAGCTGGTTGTTAAAGCTTCCGACTAGATGTTTATTTGGAGCGCACGTACGAGTGTAATCTTCTTTTTTTATTTCTTTTCCTTTATATATAGAAGATTGTTGCGCGATTGTGTTCATTATATATTGATAGCCTAAGAAGGCACCATCCATATTCCAGTGATGGTCTGTTTTGAAGTACATACTTTGTATTTCTTCATTTGTATAGTTTTTCTTAAAGTGTTCCATGAGTTTAATTGGTTTTACGTCCGCTGGAAGTTTATCTAGAAAATAATTTAAATTTTCCTGTGCATATGTGTGAATATGGGAAGGTAATTTAAATGATAATGCATTCGTTTTGGACGGTGGTAAAGCAAAGTAAAACTCAACGTTTTGTTCTTTTAAAAACTGAGATAAATCGTTTATAGCAGGCATGGATTGATCGATTTCAGTATATTTTGTAGTCCATGCTGGGTTTTTTAGAAGCCATTTATCATCAGTTAAAATAATATCGTTAATGAGAGACTTGTCCATATTAATTTGAGCAAGCGTATAGTTTTTAATGAGTTCATCTCTTCCGATTAATTGATCGTTTGTATATGTCTCAAAGTCTTTAAAGAAGCTACCATTTACGACAGCTTCTTTTGTAAGAGCCGGTTTTTGAGCGAGTGGACGATTTTCAACGGGCGAAACTGCTCGGTCAGTTTTGAGAAGCGATAATATGCCGAATGAAAAGATAATGGTGAGAAAACCGATAAATAGGACGATGTTCCCCAATTTTTTCATAATAACGTTTCCTTCCTACATAAAGTGAAACTTTAATCAGTGGGGGGTTGTTCATCCCCACTGATTATTAGTTGAACCAATCGGGCTTTCACGGGCAGCCCGTAAAATAGCGGGATAAGTTAAAACCTGAAATAAATAAATGGATTATATGTTGAATTAACTAAATACATAATCGAAAGCATAAATAATGTTAGTAATAATATAGGACGTACAACTTGCATCGTGAATGTATACGTTTTTGGCGCAAGTTCTAGTATGTTTTTAACTCTCTTTAAAATCGGTGTCGCTGCGATAAAGGCAATGATAAAAATAATAATGTATTCATGTACGTATAACATTGTGTTGTCATCGATGAAAGATTGCCTCTCTATGCCAAACATCGCTTTTAAATATTGGAACGAGTATGCGAAGTTATCAGCTCGGAAGAAGACCCAACCGATCATAACGATGATTAGTACATATGCATGTTGCAGCGGCGTCCATAGTTTATTTAATATTTTCTCGAATCCAGATTTTTCAATCGAGATAATAAAGCCGTAATATAATCCCCAGGCGATAAATGTCCAGCTTGCTCCGTGCCATAAACCAGTTAATCCCCATACGATGAAGAGGTTACGGTAATTTGCTAGTTTGGAAACGCGGTTTCCGCCGAGCGGAATGTATATATAGTCGCGGAACCAAGAACCTAGTGTAATATGCCATCTTCTCCAAAATTCTGAAATGGACTTTGAAATGTATGGATAATCGAAGTTTTTGGGGAAATCAAATCCGAACATTTTTCCAAGTCCAATTGCCATATCCGAGTATCCTGAGAAATCGAAATAGATTTGAAGCGTATAGGCGATAATCCCGATCCAAGCTGTTCCAACGCTTATCTCAGACGGCGGTAAGGCGAAGATTTTATCTGCGACAAATCCGACCTGGTTGGCGATTAATATTTTTTTCGCTAATCCTAAAACGAAAATTTGGATACCTTCTGTAAATCGTTCAAAAGAATGGATGCGCGTTTTAATTTGATCAGCAACGATATTGTAACGAACGATTGGTCCGGCAATAAGCTGCGGGAAAATTGATATATATAGTGCTAAGTTAAGTGGATTCTTTTGAACATCCCCGTCTTTACGATATATGTCGATGACATAGGACATCGCTTGGAATGTATAAAATGAAATCCCAATTGGTAGTGGAATAGGTTCCACCTGGATAGATAAATGTAAAGCGTTGTTTAAAATGTCTGTGAAAAATGAAATATATTTAAAATAAGAAAGTAATAAAATATTTCCGACCACAGCCATAATTAAAAATGTGACTTTCATATTTTTTTGTTTATCATAATGATGCACGAGTAGGCCGAAGCAGTAGTTTAATATAATAGAAAAGAGCATTAAGAGGACGAATCGAGGTTCTCCCCATGCATAGAAAATTAAACTAAATGCAAGTAATACGAAATTACGTAGCTCGGCACGCACTATAAAATAGAAAAATAATACGAGAGGTAAAAAGATAAATAAGAAAACAGAACTACTAAATACCAAAGGACTCTCCTCACTTTTTCAAAAATACATTTCGTGCAAAAAACCGACATTTCTATTATATATTCTTTTAAATAAAAGTGCCTTTAATATTTTATCATGTTAATAATTCGATTAAAATGATTATTATATATAATAGAAGAAAAGGGGAGCGGAATCCTTTTGACACTCACTATTTGGATAAGATAAGATGAATAAGGTGTGATTTGTTTGGAAGGGAAGAGATGGTGTGTTATTTAACTCATTTGAGTTTATTTTTTTATTTTTACCGATAGCATTTCTTTTATATTTTCTATTAAATAAATTTGGACATGCTACATTAGCGAAGGCTTGGCTTGTTGCGGCCTCTTTATTTTTCTATAGTTATTGGAATGTGAAATATTTACCGCTTATGTTAGTGTCACTCATTGTGAACTACTTTATCGGAATGAGGCTCGTAAAACATAAGAGTAAACTTCTTTTAACGGTAGGGTTAATATTTAATATAGGAATGCTTAGTTATTTCAAGTATTATGATTTCTTCTTACAAAATGTGAATTCATTATTTGGAACTCAGTTTACATTATTATCTTTAACGTTACCACTTGCGATTAGTTTCTATACGTTTCAAAAGATTGCATTTTTAGTAGATACGTATCGTGGTGAAACGAAGGCATGTCATTTTCTTGATTACGCATTGTTTGTAACGTTTTTTCCGCAGCTTATTGCAGGGCCGATTGTGCATCATGCGCAAATTATGCCGCAGTTTGCTGACGATAGTAAAAAGCGCTGGCAATCGAAGTATATCGTTCTTGGTATATTTGTATTTGCAGTTGGTATTTTCAAAAAGGTAGGTATTGCAGATGTATTATCTCCCCTTGTACATGAAGGGTTTGATGTGCAGCAATCATTAACATTTGTCGAAGCATGGCTTTCGTCGTTAGCGTTTACGTTCCAATTGTATTTTGATTTTAGTGGATATAGTGATATGGCAATTGGAATCGCTTTAATGTTTAATATTAAATTACCTCAAAACTTTAATTCACCGTATAAAGCAGTGAATATACAAGATTTTTGGCATCGTTGGCATATGACGCTTAGCCAGTTTTTAACGAAGTACGTATACATTTCTCTAGGAGGAAATCGAAAAGGAATTACGCGTACATACGTAAATATTATGATTGTATTTTTAATAAGTGGACTTTGGCACGGAGCTGGTTGGACATTTGTTTTTTGGGGATTCTTGCACGGTTTGGCTTCTGTTATTCATCGCCTATGGAGTAAAGCAGGAGGGCGCATGCCAGCCTTTGCTGGTTGGTTCGTTACGTTTTTCTTCATTAATATAACGTGGGTATTCTTTAGGGCAACATCTATGCATGATGCGGTGAAAGTGTTAAAAGGAATGTTCGGACTAAATGGAATCGAATTAGCAAATAGCGTATTCCCAGCATTTATAATAGAGAAGCTGCAATTTTTAAAAGAGTACGGTGTTTCATTTAGTGAAGGGTACCATGTCTCTTTATTAGATCCAAAAATGGTAGCGTATATTTTCGGAGCGTTATGTATTAGTTTCTTCTTAAAAAATTCAATTCAGTTAAAAGATTCATTCCGTCCGAATGTATGGACTGCTTTATTTACTGCAGTATTGCTCGTATATAGCGTGTTACATTTAACGAGTATTAGTGAGTTTTTATACTTTAATTTCTAGGTGGAGAATATGAAAAACAAACATTGGCTTATTTTCGTTTTTGTATGTGTTTTTGTTCCTCTGGCAGGTGTCGGGATATTTAATAGCTATATAGATTCACTTTGGTTATTCCCGCATAAAAATAAGTGGAATGATGTTCAGTACGGGTTTAACGAGAGACAACAGAAAACAAATTATATAACGTACCGTCCGTTTACATATGATGGAGTTATACTTGGAAGTAGTAGAACGACTTTTATTAACGAGAATGACTTAACCGGGTTAAACGCATTTAATTATGCGGTAAGCAGTACAGATCCGCGTGAGTATGATGCATATATTGAATATGCAAAAGAACAAAAAGGTAGTGGACTCGAGTCTATTGTACTTGGTTTAGATTTCCTTGGAACGAACAAAAATAGGGAAATTGGTTTTGATAAACCAGAAGCGTATATTAATCAGGCGCAAAGTTTATTGTATCCGATTAAATCGTATGTAAGTATGGACGGGATTACTTATTCAAAGAATACAATTGCAAATTCCACCCATCATAGTACGAATCTTGACCGGTACAATCGAGAGAATATAAAATCGATGCGCGATTATACGAAAGAAGAACGTGATGCGCAAATAGCGGCGCAAGTAGATAAGTTTAGTAAAGAGATTTATGGCGGGAATTATGAGTATCAAAATATGAAAGAAATATTAGGAACAGTAAAGGCTCATAATCCGAACACGAAGTTTTATATTTTTACAACGCCTGTTTCAGAGCCTCTGTTCCGTACGATGATTCAATCAGGGCGATGGGAAGATTATAAAAAATGGCTTCATGACGCTGTAGATGTATTTGGAGAAGTGCACCATTTCATGTATCTTAATTCCGTTACAACGAATTTAGATAACTATATGGATGGGCATCATTTCAGACCGGAAGTTGGAAAGTTGATTGCGCATAAAGTTGTAAATGAGGAAGATAGCAACGTCCCGAAAGACTTCGGTATTGTTATTACGAAGGATAATATTGATGAGGTGTTGGAGGAGATTCGGGCGTCTTTTCAATAGGGGAATTTTGAAAAGCTAGATCATAATGTGATCTAGTCTTTTTTTGTAGATTGCTGCTTTATCAAACTTTGTCGGTAAATCGATATCTTCTGTAGAATCATTAATATAATTTCATGTATTACTTTCAAAAGAAAAAGCAGCATCCATTTGGATGCTGCTTTTTTTATTCCGCCTCTAAATCAACAATTAAGTAGGCGAGTATAACAACGAAGAAAATACTAACGGACGGCGCTGTTAATACGTGGCCGGACATAAAGCCGATTCCAAGTGATAGTACAACGGTGCTAGCTAATAGCATATATTTCACAGTTAATATTTTCTTAAAGTTTGTTATGATGCTGAGTAATAATTTAATACCGAAGTAAAGGAATGGTATGAAGTAAATAAGGAAACCGACGATTCCGAATGCAAAGAATAGATCGTGGAAGTCCATTTCGATTAATTTAATTTTAACCGTATAGTTACCAGCATAGCCCATTCCGAATAATTTTTGTGATAGTGGTGCGTCTTTATAGTATTGTTTGTATACTTTTAAAAACTTATCGCGATCACTGTAAATTAAACTTTTGACCTCAGAGTCTGTTAGTTCACCTTTTGCATGTTTTTTCTCTGCGTCAGGATCTTCTTTAATTATTTTTCCTTCTTTTCTATCCTTTTCTTCTTGTACTGATTTTTTGTATTCGTATATTTGCATGTGGATGCCCATATTTTTTGCGATAGGAGTATGCGGTGTAAGGGCAATTAAACCTCCTAGTATAATAGCGGCAACAACTGTATTTACGAGATATGTGAATCCTTTTCCTTCTTTTTTGCGATGAACCATATATTCAATGAATAAGAATAAAAGTGCCACGCCAAGCGTTAGAACAATTGCACCATATCCTACTTTTGTTCCGACCATAATACTTGCATACATCGCAAGTATTGTTGGAATCCAGTAATAGATTTTCGAGAAAGAAGTTGTTTTATGAATCGAATAGAGCACTACGATTGGGAACATAATTGCAAAAATAGAACTTAAATCATTTCCAGCAAAGAACCAACCTCTTGAACCGATCTTTGAGTGAGGGTAGCTTGGGAAATCTGTACCAGTTTGCATTGCAATAATCAGTGTGATGCTTAAAATTAAAGTTGCATATAAGAAATATGTAATGATTTTATGAAATGCATATTCTTTATTTTTTAACTCTTTAAAGACGATAATATATCCAAACAGTAGTACAATTGGATATATGCTCTTTAAAATGAATTTCACTTCTTCGCCAAATGAAACTGGGGATTTAATCATCATATTATTTACAAGACCAATTGCTAGTACGATCCCGAGTAGGCATAAATAGAGAATGTACTTTTTCGCTCCATGTTGATTTCTATGAAGAAGTAGATAACCTAATGCAAGAAGCATAAAGGCGAAACGGACTACGATTCCAACTGTTGCGCTCATGTGTAATACATAGATTGAAAAAGACGTTAATAAATCTAAAATTGGTTGAAACACAATGAATAGCAATAGGAAATGCGGGAAGTAGTTATCCGTTTGTTTCAACTTATTAACCATATATTCCTCCATTTCTTCATTCCTTTAGTTCAATACCCAAGAGATGGGGATAAAAGCCCTATTTACATAATAAGGCGAATGAATTTCAATATTTGTTTTTTTGCATCAAACTTAAGAATACACCATTTCATTGTAATGGTAAATAGATGAAAAGCATTGATAAACCGACTTTAATTTCTATATTTTTTAACGAAATTGTATGTTTTATACGGGGATATATACAAATTATGAGGTTATTAGACAGAAAATTGAGAAAAAAGAAGGATTTTTAACATGCTTTCTATAATTATATAAGTATAATCTTTATGTTGAAAAGAGGGGTATATATAATGGAAGTAACAAGTAAAACAGAATCTGTTGTTGTGAAATATGAAGGGCGCGTAGCAACGGTTATGGTCAATCGTCCAGAGGTTTTAAATGCATTAGATGAACCAACGTTAAAAGAGTTATTACAAAAGTTGAAAGAAGTGGCGGAAAGTTCTGTTCACGTTGTTGTGTTGTGTGGAAGTGGCCGTGGTTTTTCTGCGGGTGGAGATATTAAATCAATGCTTTCAAGTAATGATGAAAGTAAGTTTGAAGGCATCATGAATACAATTTCTGAAATCGTTGTGACGTTATATACGATGCCAAAGCTTGTTATTAGTGCAATTCATGGGCCGACTGCTGGACTTGGATTAAGTATTGCATTAACAGCTGATTATGTCATGGCAGATATATCATCAGTTATTGCGATGAACTTTATTGGAATCGCTTTAATTCCAGATGGTGGCGGCCATTTCTTCCTTCAAAAGCGCGTTGGTGAAAATATGACGAAGAAAATCATTTGGGAAGGGAAGAAATTATCAGCGACAGAAGCGTTAGATATCGGTTTAATTGACGAAGTAATCGGTGAGGATTTCCAAACGGCTGTGAAGCAAAAAATTAATGAATGGTTACAAAAACCAATCAAGGCAATGATTCAAACGAAACAAATTTTATGTGAAGTGAATCGTTCTAATTTAGAACAAACGCTTCAGCTCGAAAAGCGTGGTCAATATGCGATGAGACAAACAGCGGACCATAAAGAAGGTATTGCTGCTTTTCTAGAAAAACGTTTACCAGCATTTAAAGGGGAATAAAGTGAAACTTTAATCCGTGGGGATTTGTTTATCCCCCGCGGATTATTAGTCTTACTGCCCGTTAATTCGAGATAAAGGGAAGAAAGTGCTAACACATTTTAGTATAATTGTGTTAGCACTTTTTTTAGGAGTAATAAATGAAGAAAATTATCGGTGTTATCGTTATTATTTTACTAACATATTATGCTTTGCATAGTACACCACCTCTTGCGGTACGGACTGCATTATTCTTTGAGGGACATCCAACTGTTGCTTTCTCTGGTGAAGTGAAGAAAGAACGGGATGTGAAAAAAGAGGCGATTCCTGATGAGTACCAAACCTTATACGGCGATAAGAAAGAAGAACCAGAGCATTACTTCTTTCCGATAGTAAAGGCGCACGGATCAGGAATTGATATGTTAAGTGCTTGTGTGAAAAAAGAGTGGTTTTTCTATAAAGCAGAGCTTGGGTGTTATTAAAAGTGGGAGGAAAAGTGATGTCAACTTATAACAGGTTAGTAAGAGATCGTGTCCCGGAGAAAATTTTGATGTCTGGAAAAACATATACAGCACAAAAATTAACAGGGCAAGCTTACATACAAGCGTTAGCGAAAATTGGTACAGAAGAAATTCGTGAATTTGCTTCGATGAAAGAGCGTGAACATGCGCTAGATTCACTTGCAGATGCACTTGAAATTATTATTTCATTAGCGCGTGCAGAAGGTGCAACAATGGAAGATGTAGAGCTTATTCGTAAGCAGAAAGAAGAAGAGCGCGGCGGATTTACAAGAGGGATTTATTTGATGGACGTTTCGGAAGAGTAGTTTTATCCCGCTATTTGCGGGCAGTAAGACCCCAAACTCAAAATTCGGCGAATGCGAGGGAGTCGGGCTGCCCGTAAAAGCCCGATTGATGCGGGCTGATTAAAGTTTCACTTTATAGAAAAAGCACAGTGTTAATGGAGATAATGCGGTGCTTTTTTGTCATTGAGATTAGGATGAAATGAATTTTATTATAATTTAGAAAATTAAACTATATGAGTAGAGGTTTTATCGTAATTTCGCTATACTAAATAGTAGAGAAAATGAGGAGGAAACGACAATGGCACATCATACGAAAGAAACGATGGAACTTATTAAGGAGCTTGTCTCTATTCCAAGTCCATCTGGAAACACGGCGAAAATAATTAGTTTTATTGAAAATTATGTAAGTGAGTGGAATGTAGAGACGAAGCGTAATAATAAAGGCGCTCTTATTTTAACGGTTAAAGGAAAGAATGATGAGCAGCATCGTTTATTAACTGCACACGTTGATACGTTAGGTGCGATGGTGAAAGAAATTAAGCCTGACGGTCGTCTTCGTCTATCTATGATTGGTGGATTTCGCTGGAACTCTGTAGAAGGGGAATATTGCGAAATTGAAACGTCAAGCGGTAAGAAATATACAGGTACAATTTTAATGCATCAAACTTCTGTCCATGTGTACAAAGATGCAGGGGAAGCGAAGCGCGATGAGAAAAATATTGAAGTGCGTATTGATGAGCGTGTCTTTTCAGCAGATGCAGTACGTGAGTTAGGAATTGAAGTAGGAGACTTCGTTTCATTTGATCCACGCGTTCAAATTACAGAGAGTGGATACATAAAATCACGTCATTTAGACGATAAAGTAAGTGTAGCAATTCTATTAAAATTGATTAAAAGATTGCAAGATGAAAAGGTAACATTGCCATATACAACACATTTCTTAATTTCTAATAATGAAGAAATTGGATACGGTGGAAACTCAAATATTCCAGAAGAAACGGTAGAATATTTAGCAGTTGATATGGGAGCGTTAGGTGATGGACAAGCATCTGATGAATATACAGTATCCATTTGTGCGAAAGACTCTAGCGGTCCATACCATTACGCTTTACGTAAACATTTAGTTGAACTGGCGAAAGCGAACGCTATTGAATATAAAGTGGATATTTATCCATACTACGGATCAGACGCATCAGCTGCGATTCACGCCGGATTTGATGTGAAACATGCATTAATTGGAGCTGGTATTGATTCTTCTCACGCATTTGAGCGTACGCATGAAAGCTCAATTGCACATACAGAAGCACTTGTTTATGCATATGTGTTATCAGAAATGATAGTAGAATAGTGAGAGGGTGGTTGATTCTATGAATCAACCACTTTTTTGTGTATAAAAAATACTTTAAGTGTATTTTATTTTACAATATTAAGAAAGTAGGTTTACTACAGAATTCTAGTATTATAGAATGATAGAGGCGCACTAATTTTTTTGATTTATTTTTGCTAAAATTTGTATATTAAGATTATGCGTTTTTGAACATTCATTTTCGAGGGGAGTACTATTATTTATGAAGTATCGTGCAGTCGCGGCTGGTATTTTAGCCGCAAGTTTATTATCATCTCCAGTAAGTAGTTTCGCAGCAGCGAAGAAGTTTTCGGATGTTCCTACATGGGCGCAGGAATCGGTTGACTATTTAGTAGGGAAAAAAGCGCTTGATGGGAAACCAGACGGAACTTTTTCTCCATCTGAAGCAGTAGATAAAGGATCAGCTGCAAAAATATTAGCAGTCGTTCTTGGTTTACCAATTGATCCAAAAGCGAAACCATCTTTTAAAGATTCGCAAACTCATTGGGCAGCACCATATATTGCTGCGGTAGAAAAAGCAGGTGTAATTAGTGGAGATGGTACTGGGAAATTCAATCCATCAAGCCAAATTAACCGTGCATCTATGGCATCTATGCTTGTACAAGCATATTCATTAGATAAGAAAATTATTGGAGAACTTCCAACACAGTTTAAAGATTTGGAACCTCATTGGGGTAAGAAACAAGCTAATATTTTAGTAGCTTTAGAGATTTCAATGGGTACAGGAAATGGTTGGAAGCCTGATGGTACTGTAAGTCGTGCTGAAGCAGCTCAGTTCATCGCGATGGCAGATAAAAATAAAACAAATACATCGAAAAGAATGTATATGAATAGAAACTTTATTACATATCATCAAGCATCGTTATCATCTGGTATTACTGACGTTCAACATAAGCCACAAATGATTGAAGTGAAAGAGCAAAGAGCGGACGGTTGGTTGAAGGTTGTAACAAGTAAAGGTGAGAAGTGGACACCATTACAAGAAAAAACAGAGTCTATTAATCAAGAATTCACTACATATCAAGAAGCTTCACATACGTCTACAGTGGCAGGCACACATAAAGCACAACAAGTAACTGTTATTGAAGAAAAAGATAGCTGGATTCGTATCCGTATGGGGGCTGGTTTCCAATGGGTGGATAAAAATCAATTAAACCCAGTGAAGCAAGGTAACTTCCTAGAAGGTAAAGCGATTATTATTGATCCAGGTCATGGTGGAATTGATTCGGGGAACCCTGGTTATTATGAGAAAGAAAGTAAAACCGTATTAGATGTATCATTACGATTACAGAAAATATTTGAGAAAAAGACACCGTTTACTGTGTTATTCACTCGTACAGATGATACACGTCCAGGAACAAGTGGTCCTGATTCTTTAAAAAAACGTGTAGAATTTGCACAACAAAATAATGGAGATATTTTTGTAAGTATCCATGCTAATGGTTCTGACTTGAAAAATGGACAAGGCACAGAAACATTATATTATGATTCAGCACGAGCAAGAGCAACGAATCCAAATGTAGAAGAGAGTCGCTTATTAGCAGAAAAAATTCAAAAACGTCTTGTGAATGCACTTGGAACAAAAGATCGTGGTGCGAAACATCAGGACTTATACGTAACTAGAGAAAATACAATGCCAGCTGTATTAACAGAATTAGCATTTGTAGATAATAAAAGCGATGCTGATAAAATTGCTACACCAGAACAGAGACAAAGTGCAGCAGAAGCTATTTATCAAGGGATTTTAGATTACTACGAAGCAATGGGTAACAACGTATCTTCTTTCCGTTAATAAATAAAAGAGATTGCCATAGGCAGTCTCTTTTTATTTATAAAACAAATTATAAAGGTTTCTCTTTATTTCGGGCATATGATATCATTTAATTTTATATGAAAAAGTATTTGAGTAATTTTGATCATAACAATTTTAAACGATAAAGGATGATAATAGATTGAGTAATCATAGTAAAACACCTGCATGTATATATACGTATGCATTTCGCGAAGAGGAGCGTGCTTTATGTTACTTGGAAATGCGCTCGTTCTTTGGGATGGAGTCTCACGTTAATATTTTAAAAAGTGAAGTCAAGATTGCTCCGAGTAGAAGTCCGTTTATTAAAGAGCGCGTCGAGGTTATGTATGAAGGGGACGACTTAGAAAGCATTTTAAAACAAGTGGAACAAATTGATTTAGCGGGAGCGACATTCAAAGTTATCTTCGTTAAAATCAATGATCTTGGTAAAGAAAATAAAATTGAATATGGAGAAAGACGCCTTATTGAACGAGACCTCGGTATGCATATTGAAGGAGAAGCGGATGTTCGTAATCCAGAGCGTGTATTCGGGATTGTTCCTCTTGGAGGACGCTGGTACTTCGGACACTATGTAGAAAGTGATCCGGTTTGGTATCATCACATAAAAAAACCGCATAGCTATTCGACATCACTGAGCACACGTGTTGCTAGAGCTGTCGCAAATATCGCTGTACCAAACCCAGAGGGAGTACGAGCTATTGACCCGTGCTGCGGTATTGGAACAGTAGTAGTAGAAGCACTTTCTATGGGGATTAACATCGTTGGTAGAGATATAAATCCACTTGTGGTGCTTGGAACGAGAAAAAACATTGCACATTTCGGGTTTGAAGGAACAGTAACAAAAGGTCCAATCGAGGAAATTACTGAGAACTACGATGTTGCAATTATCGATATGCCCTACGACTTATTTACGCATGCAACACCAGAAGACCAGTTCTCCATTCTTTCAAGTGCACGCCGCATTGCAAAAAAGGTAGTCGTTGTCACGATGGAAACAATGGACGACATGATCCATGAAGCAGGATTTGAAATTACAGATCGCTGTATCACAAGAAAAGGATCATTTTCTAGACAAATTCTTGTTTGTGAATAAGAAAGAAAGGTCACCCGTTTGGGTGACCTTTTTTTGGTTTGTATTGATGTGTGATTGGTTGGTGGAATGGAGGGATGATTTGGCGGGATTTGTTGATAAGTCGATATTTTATGTCGAATCGCTGATATATTCAGAGAATCAACCGATATCAAATTACTCTTCTTTCGTTATCTCTTGTTGTGCGATTAATAAATTGCGTAATACGTGTGCGCGGTAACTTTCTAGTTTTCGTCCTTCATGACAGCGAACACCTAATTTTTTTAGCTCAGCTACGTACCAGCCTTTTGTTCCGTAATACATGAGACCACTTCCTTTTTTCTTTTGAACAGTATATGTGCCGGGGCGAGAGAATTTTCTTTTTTTATTCATGAAATTTGCGGAGTTTAATATTGAATATTCAGTTTATTTTTAATATGATTAACTTATTATCGGATGACAGTGATTAGCCTCGCTGTAAGCCCGGATTTATGTTTGAAAATGAAAAGAGTAACTTCTTTCCACTTGAGCTTCTTTAGCAGAAGTACGAGCTATAAGGATAAGGGTAGTAAAATTCAATGCAAATGTGTACATGTACATTGTTTTTCTGGCTCTTAACATAGTAACGGAGGATGAAATATGCGTAAAGGGACATTTTTTATGGCAGGACATTCGAGACTTCCGAAAGGGATGGCTGTTCGCAGTATGTATGAAACATTAACGATTACAATTGAGGCAGATCATAAATATCACGTTATTATTGAAGCGTCATGTACGCTTGCGACAGAGCACGGTAGAGACTTCGTCGCTCAAATGTTGAGAGGGCATAGTTTGCAAGATGGTATTGAAGAAATCGTTCAAGATATTACGGACCATTATCAAGGAAAAGCGCAAAATGCTATCGTCAGTGCGGTGAAAGATTTACATCGCCAATATGTAAGTTATTTAAATGATGAACAGCCCAGGGGAGAGTGCGAGGAAACAACACCATAAAAACTATCTAGTTTACAACCATAAACGAGAGCTAGTTGTATTTCTTTTAAAGAGATACGACTGGCTTATTTTATTGAGGAGGCAAGAACTATGAAAAGGTTAAATGAAGTGTAAGTTGTAAAACAAGAGATGAAAAAAAGAGGGTGCGTAGAAAGTAAGGGGATTTTTAAAATGTATAAAGTATGTAGAGAAAATAATAAAAAACGAATTGACAGTTATAATATTTTGAATTATTATTTAATTAATAAGATCCATATGAGAAATTAGCCTTCTCTATATTCGATCTTGCTTTCCTGTTTTACAAATATTTTCATACAAACTGTCTATTATTATTGTACTTTAAGAGATTAAAGAACACTCGTAATTATGAGCCAGTTGTACGTTTCTACGATTTTATGTCGTGGATACGTATGACTGGCTTTTTCGATGCTAGGGCAGTAAGACCGAATCTCAGCATAAGAAGATAAGGATAACTGTCTGTAAAAAACGTCAATAAGTTCTTCATATTTAAATTAGGGAGGAATTGAAATGTCGATTATTACAGAACAAAATGCAAAGATGAAATTTGCAAAGAAATATGAGGGGTATGAGATTGTTCCTCATCCAGAGCATAAACGTTTATATCATATTAAGCTAAACGAGCAATTGCTTAAGCAGTTTTTTGAAGAGGTAAAAGAGCATTCAGAGCAGTCATTACAATACATTCCTTATTCTCGGTTTAATCTTGCTGATGACATGAGAAAGATTTTTGGGCAATCATTTATGGATAACATTCGCGGCATTGTTCACGACCGTGAAACGGGCGGATTTACAATTGGGGTACAAGGTGAAACGGCAGATCCAGCAGACTACGTGAAATTTGCAACAGCATTAACACATTTAATCGGGGAGCCAAACTTTGATGCAATGACAGGAACGTACTATGCTAGATTTAATGTGAAAGATACGGATAGTAGTGATTCTTACCTTCGTCAAGCGTACCGATTGTTTACACTGCATACAGACGGTACATTCGTTGATGAGCCGACAGATTGGCTGCTTATGATGAAAATTGAAGAGCAAAATGCAGTAGGCGGAGAATCTCGTTTACTACATTTAGATGATTGGGAAGACCTTCAGAAATTTAGAAATCATTCGCTCGCATCTGTTAAGGTTACGTATAAAGCACCACCAAGTAAAAATGCGCAAGAAATCGTCTATCGTGAAACATTTTTTGATGTAAATAACGCACCATGTATTTGCTTTATTGATCAGTTCGCTTATCCAGATAATATTGAACAAGCAAACTATCTGAAAGACTTATCATATTCTGTTGAAAACTCACCAGCAACACATGCATTGAAATTACCAATTGGTGACCTAGTTCTTTTAAACAACTTATTTTGGATGCACGGAAGAGCTGCATTTGAAAAAAATAAAGATTTATATAGAGAACTAATGCGTCAACGTGGTTGTTTTTCTAAATAATATGTACGGCGGGTCTTTCAAGGAGACCTGCCTTTTATACTATTAAGGGGGGAAGTAGGATGTATGACTTTATAATTATTGGCGGAGGAATTGTTGGTCTATCAACTGGGATGGCTTTAACGAAAAAATTCCCTCGTGCGAAAATCGCGATCATTGAAAAAGAAAAGGAACTTGCACATCATCAAACTGGACATAATAGCGGAGTAATTCACTCTGGGATTTACTATAAACCAGGGAGTTATAAAGCAAAGTTTGCTAAAGAAGGAAACGCAGCTATGGTTCAATTTTGTAAAGAAAATGACATCGCTTATGACATGTGCGGGAAAGTAATTGTCGCTACAGAAAAGGACGAACTTCCTCTTTTACATAACTTATATGAAAGAGGCTTACAAAACGATTTACATATTTCAAAAATAGATAAGGAAGAATTAGCTGAAATTGAACCTCATGTAAAGGGACTTGGCGCAATCAGTGTTCCATCTTGCGGGATTGCTGATTATAAAGGCGTAAGTTATGCATTTGCTCGCTTAATTCAGGAAAGTGGGGGAGAAGTACATTTAGGAACAGCGGCGGAGCGTATTACTGAGAAGAAAGACGCTGTAACAATTGAGACGAATCAAGGTGTATTTAAAACGAAATTTCTCATTAATTGCGCCGGCTTACATAGTGACCGTATTGCGAAAAAGACAGGCATATTAACGGATATGAAAATTGTTCCGTTTCGTGGTGAATATTACGAACTTGTCCCAGAAAAACGCCATCTCGTAAAACATTTAATCTACCCAGTTCCAAATCCAGAATTCCCATTTCTAGGTGTTCATTTCACAAGAATGATAAACGGAGACGTACATGCAGGACCGAATGCAGTATTAAGCTTCAAACGCGAAGGCTATACGAAAACGGACTTTGATATTAAAGACTTCATGGAAACAATGACATACGCAGGCTTTTGGAAAATGGCGATGCCAAATATGAAAGAAGGCATAAAAGAAATGGTGCGCTCATTTAGTAAACAATCATTCCTAAAAAGCTTACAGCGCTTAATACCAGAACTTACAGAGAAAGATATCATGCCAACCCATGCAGGTGTAAGGGCACAAGCCATTTTATCAAACGGAAATATGGTTGATGACTTCTGCATTATCCCTGGCATCAATTCCCTACATATTTGCAATGCACCGTCTCCGGCTGCAACGGCTAGTATAAAGATTGGTGAGGAGATTGTAAGGCAAGTGCCGGATGTGGTGGCGGTTAGGGTTTGATGGGTCCCCTGAGGTTTTTGGGGGATTTTTTTAGGTTTGGATGCCCGGGCGGGGCTGGTTGTAGCTTAATGGCCGCTAACTGTCTACTGTATAAAAAAGTAGACAGTAGTGTATGCTTTTTTAAAAAATGTATACAGATTTATCCCGCTATTTGTGGGCAGTAAGACCCCCACTTCAAAATTCAGCGAAAGCAAAGGATCTAGGTGTGGGTCGGGCTGCCCGTAAAAGCCCGATTGGTGTGGGCTAATAATCAGTGGGGGATGAAGCCCCCCACTGATTAAAGTTTCACTTTATACTCTATGCGTTGGCATGATACTTGCAATGAAAATAGTATTAACATATAGGGGAGAGATAGAAATGAAGGTTAGTAAAATATACACAACAATTGATGCTCACGTAGCTGGGGAGCCGCTTCGAATTATTACGGGCGGAGTGCCAGAGATAAAGGGAGAAACGCAATTAGAAAGACGCGCATACTGCATGGAACATTTGGATCATCTTCGCGAGGTTCTTATGTATGAACCGAGAGGACATCACGGCATGTACGGTTGTATCATCACTCCGCCCGCAAGTCCTCATGCTGATTTTGGCGTATTATTTATGCACAATGAAGGCTGGAGTACGATGTGTGGTCACGGAATTATCGCTGTTATTACAGTTGGAATTGAAACAGGTATGTTTGAAGTGACAGGTGAAAAACAAAAATTTATTATTGATAGCCCTGCTGGGGAAGTCATTGCGTACGCAACATTTAACGGGAGCGAAGTAGAGTCAGTATCATTTGAAAACGTTCCTTCGTTCGTATACAAAAAAGACGTTCCTATCAAAATAGATGACTATGAATTTCAAGTAGATATCGCGTTTGGCGGAGCATTCTACGCTGTAGTGGATAGTAAAGAGTTTGGTTTGAAAGTCGATTTTAAAGATTTAGCTGCAATTCAAACGTGGGGCGGTAAAATTAAACACTACATTGAAAGTCAAATGGAAGTAAAACATCCACTTGAAGAAGATTTAAAAGGAATATACGGAGTTATTTTCTCAGATGAACCGAAAGGAAAAGACGCTACTTTACGAAATGTAACGATCTTTGCTGACGGGCAAGTAGACCGTTCCCCTTGCGGTACAGGAACATCCGCAAGAATCGCAACTCTTTTTGAAAAAGATGCCTTACAAAAAAGAGAGATGTTCATCCACGAATGCATTACTGACGGCCAATTTGAGGGAGAAGTATTGTCGGTAACAGAGGTAGATACATATGAAGCTGTCGTTCCGAAAGTAACGGGGAATGCATTTATTACAGGATTCCATCAGTTTGTTGTAGATCCGAGAGATGATTTGAATCGGGGATTTTTGTTAGGATAAAGTGAAACTTTAATCAGCGGGGGTTTTGTCCATTCCCACTGATTATTAGCCCGCACCAATCGGGCGTTTATGGGCAGTTGATCTCCCGCCTAACTTCTTTGCTCAAGCTGAATTTTGAGGTGGGAGTCTTACTGCCCGTTAATGCGGGATAAAAGGAGGAGGTGAAAGAATATGCTAGTCATAAGCGCAAACGAACAAAGAAACTTAGTAAATATGAACGAAGTCATTGAATACGCGGCGCTTGCTTTAAAAGAATTTTCCGCAGAAAGAACGATCACACCAATTCGCGGCTCATTACCATTTGCGAACGGGCAAAATACTACGTTAATTATGCCTTCAGTAGCGGAAGGACTCGAAGCGCTCGGTTTAAAAGTAGTAACGGTAGCTCCGCATAATAAAAAGATAGGAAAGAAAACAATAAACGGGATCGTTATGCTATCAGACTTTCAAACGGGAGAACCGCTCGCACTTTTAGAAGGATCGTACTTAACGATGATTCGAACAGGCGCCTTATCAGGAGTAGCGACAAAACATTTAGCTCGTCATAACGCAAAAATCTTATGCATTATCGGAACAGGTGAACAAGCGAAAGGAATTGCAGAAGCTGTACTCGCCGTTAGGGACATCGAAAAAATCAATTTATACAACCGAACGGAAGAAAAAGCATATGTATTCGCACAATATATACAAGAAAAATTCAACAAACCAGCTTACGTCTACAGAGATCCAAATGAAGCAATAGGCGAAGCAGACATCATCGTCACAACAACGAACGCATCCACACCAGTCTTCTCAGAAAAACTACAAAAAGGCGTCCACATAAACGCCGTCGGTTCATTCAGACCAAGCATGCAAGAACTACCATCTCACGCCATCACAAGCGCAAACAAAGTAGTAGTCGAATCAAAAGAAGCAGCATTAGAAGAAACGGGTGACCTTCAAGTTCCGATAAAAGAAGGATTATTTGAAGCGAGCGACATCCACGCCGAACTTGGCCAAATTATAAGCGGAGAAAAAGCTGGTAGAGAGAACGATGAAGAGATTACTATTTTTAAATCGGTTGGTTTGGCGGTAGTGGATATCGTCGTTGCGAAGTATTTGTATGAGAAGGCGGTGGAGCAGGGAGTTGGGAATAGGATTGAGTTTTGAGAGACTGCCTTTTGGTGGTCTTTTTAATTTTGGGGGATAAGTTACTTTATTTGGCGATTTATATATTTTTGTACATGAAAGTGTATTGGGGGTGTGGTGTTCTTTTGGTTTATAATGCGTGTATGTATTTCAAATGTGATGTGTAGTGTTTGCGAATGTTATAGTTTTTCTATGAAATATTTCCCAACACATTATATAATAGACCTTATATTAGGTAATAAGGAAAGGGGCATATATGACTATTCGGAAGATACATATAGATGAAGCTGTTTGAGAAATAGTTTTTGCAACCACTGAAAAGGAAAATCCTTTTTTCTTTATTGTAGGTGCAGGTATATCATCGGGCTCTGTGCCTGTGGCAAGTGAGATAATTACTAGATGTAAGAATAAATTAAATGTTAAAGATGGAGAAATTAATGTACTCAGAGGGGATAGTGCGGAAGAGTATTCCCAATGGTTGCAACAAGCATTTCCGCATTCAATTTCACGACAGAATTTTTTTAGAAATCTGATTGAAAATAAGCAAATTACAACTGCTAATTTTAAACTAGCTCATCTTCTGTCTGCGGGAAATTTAGCTAATATTGTAGTCACACCGAATTTTGATGATTTTTTATCTAGGGCTTTGACGTTATTTAACATAAAACATATTGTGTGTGATCACCCAGGTACGTCATTTAAAATCAATGTGGAACGAAGCGACATTCAGATAGTGCATGTACATGGCACTTACTTGTCTTATGATTGCTGTAATTTAACAAGTGAAATCAATGAGAGAAATCAAATATCGAACATTACGAATCGAACTATGGCATCTTTATTTGATAGGATAGCTGATACAAGGTCTCCAATTATTATTGGCTATAGTGGATGGGAAAATGATGTTGTTATGACATCTTTAAAGAAGAGATTGGAGATGCGTTTGCCATACAATCTTTATTGGTTTTGCTATAGTCATGATGCTTATAAAAATTTACCAGATTGGCTTGTGCATCACAATGATGTTGTGTTTGTTGTACCGAGTGAAAGGCGAAATGAGGACGCTTCCTTTACAGAACAATTACAAAAAAATAAAGTTCTAGATGCTAATATCGTTTTAGATAAAATAATAAGCGGACTAGATTTACCGGAGCCAGAAATTACTAGTGATCCAATAAATTTCTTTATAAAATTTATTGGTGGAAATGATTCAGTATCTAATGATTCAGTATCTAATGATGCATTTTTTCTTAATCATGTCGTAGAGAAGTTAAAGAAGCTAAGGGAGAATGAAGGCAAAGACCCTGATGAGACAGAAGATTATAATTTTTTCCAAACAACTAGACAATTTGTTCGTAGATCTCAGTATGATAAAGCATTAAAACTCTTGGATTCGATAAATATCAATAATTTAGACGAAAGACATAGAACTGAATTATTGCAAGTGCTTGCTACAATAATTTTTAACGTAGATACTGAAGACGATGAAAAGAAACAAGAAGCACTTTATGCACATGAACTTTTTGAAGAAACGATAAAATGCATAAAAAGTGAAAAAATAGAAGAGATAAAAAAGCATGCTGCTCCAATGTATATGTTAAAAGCCCAGTTATATCAAGATTTAGGTGAATTAGAAAAAGGTTTGGAAATTATTAATGAAGTATTAGAGAGAATTGATTTTTCCGCTGATGATTCTCGAAATGTTAAGAAATATTGGCATGCATATTCCCTTAAAGGGGAATTGCTTCTGGATTTAGGTAAGCCTTTAGAATCTATAGCTAGCTATAGTGAGTTAATCAGTATATTGGAAAAAATGGATATTTTAGAAGATGAACAGATTATGTGGAGCTCTTTATTGACGATAGGGATGATCTATGAGGAGGAATTACAAGATTTTCCTAACGCGGAAAAACTCTATACAAAATTGCTTGATTTAGATGAGAAATTGGATGAAAAAACATATGCCATAAGTTTATTCAAAAAAATTGGGGTTAATTTACAAAGAGAAGATTTCCTTAATGCTTTGAGTTTGCTAGAGCAATTTGAAAGCAAATTTATAGATACAAGGGAAACTCTGATAAAAAGGTTACTTGTTTCTTCTTTAGATAATAAATTAAAATTAGTTATAGCAAATGATGTTAGTGGTCCAGAAGTCATAGATACATGTAATAAAATAATTACGGTTTGTGCTGATATAGAGGAAAAAGAGGATTTTGATGAAATAGTATGTAATGCACAAATTAAAAAAGCTTTTATGTTGTATGACAAACACGATTATACAGGAGCCGCTAGTTGCTTTATAGACGCATTTGAATTGGGAAGTGACATAGCTGGTATAAATCTTGTTTATATGATTAGAAGGGGAGAATTTGATTATACTGTTGGGAAATACACTGTGGAAGAATTGCTAAAAAGAGGACTTGAAAACGAGGATGTATTTGCAATCATTAATCAGGCTCTGTATTTAGTTCAAAATAAATGGGATTTAGATTATTGGTTAAGAGCTGATACTTTAATAAGAGAAATGTCTGAATTGGCTTCTGATGAAATAGAGCGTGCTTTAGATTGGTGGATAAATTTAGCCGGTTTAAATGATGTAGAAGGTGATTTAGTAATTGGATGGCTATTACGACATCAATTAATAGAAGACCCTAAAGGGCTTACTTTAAGAGAGAGACTAGATAAAGCCAAAATTAATTGGTTTGTACAGGATTTTATGTATAATAAAGAGGAAAGTATGTTGAAAACGTTAAAATGAGATTAGAAAGTTAATTTTTAGTCATAAATATTGTTGATTTTATTTCGTATACTAGGTAATTGTGATACATAGAATGCAATTACTTTTAAATTCTAGGGTAGTCCTTAAGTTTTCTTGCATATAGTGGTCATGAGGTGATGAACTATGACTATGAAAACCTCTCCACTTAAACTAGGCAATGAAATGTACGGTACGATGAAAATTGAAAAAGCGTTTCTTGAAGCACTAGAAATGTATTTTATAAAACAGCAAGACAAAAAAACTCCTGGTTAATCAGGAGTTTTTTGTCTTGCTGAAGATGATAACATAGTAGAAATGGTTATTCAGTTTTATAGATCCATACATACTTTTCAACTATATAAGAATCCCAAGATTCCCATTCCCAAGGCGGTGGAGGGGAATCTTGATAAAAGATATTTAACCATTTAAGTGAATAATGATCGATTTTTAAAGAATGGTATAACGTGCTGGGAATTGGGAAAGCTTGCTGATACCCGCCACTACCTTTACTTGAATGATGGTAAATATGAAAATATTCATCTAGAGGTAACTTTTTTAAATCTGCAGTGTAGGACAGAAATCCATAGTTTTTTGCTGCTTCAAAGAAATTGATAAGGGATTTAATGTCTGGATATTTTTGGTTTTTATTTCGTTGTTTAATACAATGCAAAAGCTGGGAGTTAAATGAAGTTCATAAGCAGTTGTTGAACTCCATCGCATGGGAGAGCTCGAATTCTAAGAAAGCAGCCAACTTTTATACAAAGGATCGGCTGTTTTTCTGTTTATTTAATACTCTAAAGATACACATCTTAAAGAATACAAGATATTTATGTTCAAAATGCCTTGGTAATTGATTAGAGAAATGAGTTTGGAAAATAGATTAATTTTATTTAGAGAAGAAGAACTTAGAAAAACATCTAATCATATTATTAATTTGAGTGAAAATTTTAATATATATCAGTATTTGATTCTATTGGAGTTGTCTTCGTTTGTCCCTTATTTTCCAATTGGAAAATAAGGGACAAAGTTTTATGAAGGAGTAAATTTAGACACCAAGTATGCAACTTTTTTTACCATTCTCGCCATTCTTCTGTTATGTCTTCTTCGGATTCTAAGCCAGCTATTCGTGCTGCTGTATCGATAAATTCATAGAGATCTTCTCTTTCCATTGTTTCTATAAAATAGTCATATTCGATATTTAATTCATTTATTTTAATAACTACCTCTTTAACGACTTGCATTATTTCGACTTCGGTTGGATTCTCACCCAATAGCTCTAAATTGTTAATGTAAGTGTCGAGAACTTTATTTGTTGCACTTATATTTTCTTCAGTGAAAAATTCCCCATCTTCATCATGCTCAACCCATGGGGTTGTTGGTTTGTTTTTTTTCAATTCATCAAACGTCATGATAACCTCCTAAAAATGTTTTTTTATCTTTAATCTCATTCTACATTTTCAATTATATATAACAACGATTTCAGAGAAACTTTCTGTAGACTGCTAGTTTTTTAACTCATTTTACGAGGCTACCTATTCGTGGTCTTTTTATTTTACCCCCCGCATAAATATAGTTTATCGCAAGAATTCATTAATAGATTTCAAACTGTCTATCTTTGCGAAAAAGTTTGACAATACATACGGGTAGTGGTAATTTAAAACCTATAAGAAAACTCGGTATTAATTCCGAGTTTTCTTATAGGTGTAAATAGTCGAGAGGGGTCGAAATATGAAGAAGAAGTTGTTTGCATTACCATTTGTCCTACTATTACTTATTGCATTAGCGGCTTGCTCAGGGGAGAAAGATTCTTCGAAGCAAGCGAACACTAGTAAATCAGGGACTCCGAAAGATGGAGGAACGTTAACAGTTGGTGTTAGTGATAATCCAGATACGATGAACCCGCTTTATGCGAATGATCGAGTGTCATTAACGATACAGCAAGCTTTATATGCACCGCTGTATCATATGGAAGACGGTAAGAAAAAGTTTGTTCTTGCTGAGAGCTTTACTCCTTCAGAGGATCAATTAACATGGACTTTAAAATTAAAGGACAATTTGAAATGGCATGATGGTAAGAAAATTACATCAGATGATATTGTATTTACATTCAAATCTATTCTAGATGAGAAGCAAAATAGTTCAAGCCGTGAAAACTTTATTTTTAAAGGAAAGCCGCTTGAGGTGAAAAAAGTGGATGAGCTAACGACTCAATTCGTTTTACCACAAGTAAGTGCATCTTTCGAAGGGGTTATGAATGATTTCTTCCCAATTCCGAAACATGTATTTGAAGGTGAAGCGGATTTAGTGAAGAGTAAGAAAAACCTACAACCTGTAGGATCAGGTCCATTTAAATTAAAAGAGTTTAAATCAGATGAATATGTTGCGCTAGAGCGATTCGATGATTATTTTGCTGGTAAAGCGAAATTAGATTCTATCGTGTACCGCGTTGTAAAAGACCGTAATACAGCAAACGTTTCATTGCAAAATGGTCAAATTAATATGAAGATGATTGAACCGCAAGACTTTAAGAAATTAGATAGCACTGGGAACTTCTCAATGGTCACATTCCCTGAAGGTAGATTATTCTACTTAGCTTATAACTTTAATACAGACCTTATGAAGAAAAAAGAAGTGCGCCAAGCGATTGCGCATGCATTAGATAAGAAAGAAATGATTAACTCAGCATTCGTTTCTAGTCAATTTGCAGAACCGGCAAATTCAATCTTAACGCCAGACGCTATGTATTATGCGAAAGATATTAAAGAGTATAAGTATGATCAAAAAGAAGCGAAAGATTTATTAGCAAAAGCTGGTGTGAAAGATAAAGAAAAAATCCGCGTTATGTATGTAACGAATAATAAAATCATGGAAAGTCTAGCACTTTATACACAGCAAAAATTACAAGAAGTTGGCTTACAAGTTGAACTGAATGCATTAGATGCTAGTGCAGCAAGTGAAAAAGGCTTAGATAAAGAGAATAAAGAATATGACATTACATTCGGTGGTTACATAATGGGACCAGAGCCTGATTCATATAAGAGCTTATTCTTAAGTAATGCAGAATACAATTATGCACGTTATAAAAATGCTGACTTCGATAAGTTATGGGAAGAAGCTGCGGTTGAAACAGATAAAACAAAACGCGCAGAGCTATACCACAAAATCCAAGATACAGCTAGAGAAGACTTACCTTATCTTCCAATCGCATATCCGAAAGCAGTTATTGCAGTAGATAAAAAGTTTGATGGATTAAAAGAAGCAAAAGCAATTCCAGTTACAATGTTTGAAGATCTATCGAAGATTTATGAAGTGAAATAAGAAACTGTAAAGAAGCTGGTGAAAATCAGCTTCTTTATCCCGCTTTAACGGGCTAATAATCAGTGGGGATGGACAAAACCCCCACTGATTAAAGTTTCACTTTATCTTGAGGGGGGAAGTTTGTGTATAAAGTAATTGCAAAGAGGCTTTTAAATGCAATTCCGCTTTTATTTGTTATTTCTATTATTTCTTTTCTATTAATAAAACTAGCGCCGGGCGATCCCGTTCGAAACTTTGTAACGCCGAATATGAGTCCGATTGACGTTGAACGTATTCGCAAAAGTTTAGGACTAGATCAGCCGATTTACGTGCAATATTTTTTATGGTTAAAAAATATTTTAACAGGGAATTTTGGATACTCACTTCAAAACCATCGTCCTGTTTTAGAACTTATTACAGAAAGATTACCCGCAACAATCGGGTTAATGGGATCATCTTTACTCGTCTCATTTGTAATCGCAATACCGCTTGGATTATTTACAGGTGTGAAAAAGAACTCGTTCTTTGACCGCATTGTGAACTTCATCTCCTATGTGGGAATCTCAATGCCAGTCTTTTGGTTCGCGTTACTATTAATCTACTTATTCTCTTTAAAATTGAACATGCTTCCGAGTATGGGTATGCGCACAGTCGGTCAAGATTCCTTCTGGGATATTGTCCAGCACGGTATTTTACCTTGCATGGTGCTAGCGTTCCAAAACATCTCTGTCTATATGAGATATATTCGCTCAAGTACAATTCAGCAATTAGAGGAAGATTACGTACAAATTCAATATGCGTACGGTGCTTCACAGAAAACAGTTTTATTTAATCACGTACTTCGAAACGTATTAATACCGATCATTACAATTTTCGGATTATCCATTCCAAGTTTAGTAGGCGGAGCGTTCATTACGGAAACAGTATTCTCATGGCCGGGACTTGGTTCACTCGGGGTAAATGCTATTTTTAGATTTGATTATCCAATTATTATGGCAATCACATTATTATCATCGTTCATGTTAATTCTCGGTAATTTAATTGCTGATATTTTATATGGCGTAGTAGATCCACGCATTCGAATGAGGGGGTGATTTGGAATGAACAATAGGAGATTTCAAACGATAAAAAATAGTTTTACAAAAAATAAGTTTGTAGTAATGGGAGTTATTATACTGGGTGTTTTAACAATCGCGTCTCTTTTCGCATTCGTATCACCGTACGATCCTAGTAAAATGTCGATTCCAGATCGTTTACAAGAACCGAGTTTAAGTCATCCTTTCGGCACAGACGATTACGGAAGGGATTACTTAACGAGAGCGTTATATGGCGGACGAGTTTCCCTTGCTGTTGGTTTTCTAGCGATGGTTGTTTCCATTACAATCGGGACCGCAGTAGGAACAATTAGCGGATATTTTGGCGGAAAGTTAGACAACTTCTTAATGCGAATTGTTGAAGTTTTAATGTCAATTCCATCATTCTTTTTAATGCTACTATTAAATGCGTATTTAAAACCAGGAATTACAACGCTTGTTCTTATCATCGGACTATTAACGTGGATGGATACCGCGCGTATCGTAAGGGCAGAAACGTTATCTGTAAAAGAGCGTGAGTACGTTTTATATGCAAAAGTGTCGGGACAAAAGTCACTTATGATTATTGTAAGACATATCATTCCTAACATTTTATCGACGATTATAATCGCAGCGACATTAACAATTGCGACATCGATTTTAATGGAATCATCACTTAGCTTCTTAGGATTAGGTATTAGAGAACCAGATTCTTCTTGGGGCAGCATGCTGAACAATGCGCAAGGATACATAGGTGAAGCTTGGTATTTAACACTCTTCCCAGGGTTCCTTATTTTATTAACAGTACTAAGTTTTAACGTAATCGGTGAAGTGTTGAAAAAAGTTTTCGCGCCAAAAGGGGCTCATCATGAGAACTAATGCTTTAAGTGAGGGGGAGTGAAAAGCGTGTCTGAAAAACTATTAGAAGTGAAAAACTTAAAGACTTCTTTTTTCATAGAAGACGGCGAAGTAGAAGCTGTTCGCGGCGTTTCATTTAGTTTGAAAAAGGGTGAAGTCGTCGGGATTGTTGGCGAATCGGGAAGCGGAAAGAGCGTTATGGCGAAATCGGTTATGGCTCTCGTTACGTCGCCAGGGAAAGTGAAAGAAGGAGAGATTCTTTTTCAAAATGAAAACGTGCTTTCTAAATCGGAGAAAGAATTACGTTCCATTAGAGGGAATCAAATTTCACTCATATCCCAAGATCCAATGTCTGCACTAAATCCAGTTGTGAAAATTGGAAAGCAAATGACGGAAGTAATTATTCGGCATCAAAAAGTGAAAAAGAAAGAAGCACAAAATATCGCGGTCAACTTACTAAAACAAGTCGGTCTTTCTTCACCAGAAGAAAGGGTAAAACAATATCCGCATGAACTAAGCGGCGGAATGAAACAACGGGTTATGATCGCGATGGCAATGTCTTGTAATCCAGACCTTCTCATTGCGGACGAACCGACGACAGCGCTTGATGTAACGATACAAGCGCAAATACTAGATTTAATGAAAAACTTAAAGAATGAAACGAATATGTCATTACTTCTTATTACACATGATCTTGGAATTGTTGCGCAAAACTGTACACGCGTCATCGTTATGTACGGCGGGCTTATTATGGAAGAAGGACCTGTACTTGATATTTTTCAATCGCCGAATCATCCATACACGAAAGGGTTATTAAACTCTCTGCCAAAAATATCGAACGGCGTAAAAGAAAGACTCGCTCCTATTCAAGGTGTAACGCCAAACTTACTACACCCGCCGAAAGGGTGCCCATTCGCAGAGCGTTGCCCACATAAAATGGACATTTGTGAAAAAGAACGTCCACCATATTTCGAAATCGGAAACGGAAGACGCTCTATGTGCTGGTTAAACGAAAGGGCGGTAGGTGATTCACATGCATGAAGAAAACTTAATTGAAGTTCGGAACTTAAAAAAGTATTTTCCTATCAAAAAAGGACTATTCGGCAGAAAAACAGAGCAATTAAAAGCAGTTGATGACCTAAGCTTCACAATTAAAAAGGGTGAAACATTCGGACTAGTAGGGGAATCCGGCTGCGGGAAATCAACGACAGGAAGAAGCATCATTCGTTTACACGATGTCACTTCAGGTAACATCTTATTCGACGGAAAAGATATCGCAGATCTAAAAGAAAGTGAACTAAAAGAATACAGAAAACGAATGCAAATCATTTTCCAAGACCCATACGCATCATTAAACCCGACAATGAACGTATTCCAAATTATTAGCGAACCGATGAACATTCATGGCTCTTACACAGCCGAAGAAAGAAAAGAAATCATTCTAGACCTTCTCAAAAAAGTAGGACTAAAAGAAGAACACCTATATCGCTACCCGCACGAATTTAGCGGAGGCCAAAGACAGCGCATTAGCATCGCACGCGCACTATCTGTAAAACCGGACTTCATCCTATGTGACGAACCAATCTCAGCACTAGATGTCTCAGTCCAAGCACAAGTCGTAAACATGCTGCAGGACATTCAAGAAGAAACAGGCGTCACATACTTATTCATCGCACATGACCTATCCATGGTAAGACACATATCAGATAGAATCGGAGTCATGTACTTAGGAAACATAGTAGAAATTGCCGATAGCGAAGACCTATACACAAAACCGGCACATCCATACACACAAGCACTACTCTCATCCATGCCAGAACCAGATCCAACAAACACAGGCAAAGAACGGATTATCCTAGAGGGAGAAGTACCGAGCCCACTAAACTCACCATCCGGCTGCAAATTCAGAACGCGCTGCAAATTCGCCACTGAAAAATGCGCGCAGGAAGTACCGAAGATGGTGGAGATTGCGAAGGGGCATCAAGTGGCTTGTCATTTGTTTTAGAGGAGAAAGCATTGGGGGGACCTGGTGCTTTTTTCTTTTGTGTGGGGGTGTGGGATTAGTTGTAGACTAATGGTCAGCGACTGTCTATATTTGCATCTCCTATCATATAATTCCCCTTATTTTTTAACTATGATTTTAATGACGAACTTCTTTTTGTTGGGAAAGCACGTAAAGTAAGACAACGTATTAAAAAACATTTTGAAGATAATGTATCACCAATTAAAAATCATCGTGATGAAGTGTATTGTATTGATGTATGTATTGTAGAAGATCCGATGGAAAGAGAAATTTACGAAACATATATGATTAACGAATTTCAAGCGAAGTATAATGTGGATAAAGTATTTTATAAATAACATCAACGTAAAACATGATCTTGGTACTACATCAAGATCATGTTTTTTATATGCAATAAAAACGATTGATTATTCTTAATCATTCGACAAAATACAACAATTTAAGATCGTATTTTTTGCTATGATAAGTAAGGAATTTATAT
This sequence comes from Bacillus sp. MYb56, assembly GCF_002976445.1. Lineage (NCBI taxonomy): Bacteria > Bacillati > Bacillota > Bacilli > Caryophanales > Bacillaceae > Bacillus > Bacillus sp. MYb56. The sequence goes on along the minus strand of NZ_PCOH01000004.1, from coordinate 227,950 downwards.
ATCGTGTTATTGGGGGATAAAAAGAGATGTTGAAAAAATTTACTACATGTATTTTAGGGGGCGCTTTAGTATTCAATTTATCTGGTTGCGGCAATACATCCGACAAAACTTCTTCAGAATCTAAAGAAACCAATTCTAAACAAGAAGAAAAGAAAGTTCAAACAACTGATGAGGCGAAACCGAAAGAGAATGCAAAGCAGAAAAATACAGAACAAACAAAAGAGAAATCAAAGGTAAAAGAAAAAGAGTATGCTGTAAACAAGGATTTTCATACACCTAAATTTGATGTAACTGTAAAAAGAGTTGTAGAAAGAGATAAGGTTGGTAAAGAAAGTATAGGAATCCAAGAACCTGAAAATGGACATGTCTTTATTGTTGTAGAAGTAGAAGGGAAAAACATCACAAACGAATCGATGAAATTAGCTGTTTTACCATCAGTGGATTTAGTGGATGAAAATGATAATGCTTACCAAAGTGATGTGTGGGCAACTAGTAGTTATGAGGTTGAAAAAGGTGAGACCTCTACTATTACTAAGGAATTAAAACCAGGGGAGGTAAAGAGACAAAATAAAGTTTACGTGATTAATAAAGAAAAATTTGATACAGGGAAATGGTATGTACTTGTTAACCGTGAGTATAAGGAACAAATTAAATAGTGTTTATTTATTAAGAGGAGATGGCTCCTCTTTTTTTTGTTACAAGTTAACACAAAATTCCGTTCTGAGGACACTATTAAATTTTTAAGTTGATGGAGATCATTATGAAAGAGTTAAACGCAGAAAAGTACTTGCACCAGATGTAGAGTATACATCACCATCAGGTCATACTTATAAAACTGATAGTGAGAGGCGAATTAACAGTGTAGAAGGAGAATTAAAAATAGGGGATGCTAAAAGAAATCCTTATGCACAACGAAAAGCTGGGCAAAATGGACCAAATGGAAGAAATGATAGATTAAAAGATGATGATGGGGGGTCATTTAATCGCAAGTATGTTTGAGGGATCAGGTGATATTGATAATTTGGTGGCAATGAATTCACAAATAAATCGTTCTGGTGGTAAATGGTATAGTCTTGAACAAAAGTGGTCGCAAGCTTTAGCGGATGGAAAAACGGTAAAAGTAAAAATAGAGCCTATATATTCGGATGATAGTATAAGACCTTCTCAATTTAAAATAGCTTATGAGATTAATGGAGAAATTAAAAAAATTAGGATGAAAAATCAATCTGGAGGATAAGTATGGAAACTAAAAAAATGGAAATAATTTATCAAGAAATAGGTACAAAAATAGATGAAATTATACCTGGGGAATGGAACGAGATTTATCTATATGCTGAATTATTAGAAGATTCAACAGAAGCGTATTTCTTCTTTACGTCCCCTAAAAAAGATGGATTTGTTTATTCGAATAATATCCCAAAAGTATATGATGTAGATGGGGGAATTTATGATGACTTATTATTCGAACTATACGACGCATTAGAGAAATTACGTGAAGAATTTAAGAAAAACGAACAAGAATTATGGACAAACTTAACATTAATTCTACATGATTCAGGAAAATTCAAAATAGAATATGATTATACAGATGTGCTATCGCCTGAACATAATCCTACAGAAAGGGAGATAATATGGAAATACAAATATCTTGGTATTACTCCCGATAATGAAAATGACAAGATTCGTTTAGCGAATTATCTTAAAAATATAGAAGGTAAATAAAAATATTTATAATTGTGTGTTATGTTATCCTCTATGAATTATCATTCATAGAGGATTTTTTTATAAAATTTAATGGTTAAAAATGAATAATTCTCATACTTAATTATGAGAGGGAGTAGATAGGAACAGAATATAATCTCGTTTGGAGCAATGACGTTTAAGAGCCCACTTCATATCTTCGATTTGTTTTTTGCTACGGATGGATTGGACATCAATGAGATGTTGTTTTTTGTTCACGGATTTTTAACATCTTTATTTACAGTGTTTTGAATGTAAACTAATAATAAAAAGTTTGCTTTCATATTAGAAAAGGTTAGTCCCTCACCTCACTCCAGTTAAAAACCTCACACCCAAAAACAAAGGGGAACTCAATTGTTCAAGCTCATATAAAGTTTCAATCTTGTCTAAGCATCCATTAGGATATACAATTGATCATCTATTTTTCTTTACATAATCTCCAGATACAGTCCATATCAACTATAGATTCTTGTCTTATGCTAAATGTAATCAAAAAGCAAGTAGATAAAGATAATGACTAAAACATTAACTCTAGATACTTTTTTGATGAATATTACAAATAAACAGGAGGTAATGAAAAATGATTAAAACATTATTAGCAGGAGCACTTTTAAGTACAGGATTGGTAGCGGGAGGTGCAGTAGGTGCAGATGATGCGAAAATGGACAATTTAAAGTCAAATGAAAATAGTTCAAATCAAGTAATTACACAAAGTGCAGATGGAACAACGTCTTTCTCACAAAACTTTGATTTACCTAAAGATGCAGTGCCAGCAACTCCTAGAGGAGACGCAAAAACTGTTGAAAGAACAGAAGGTACAGGTTCTCAAGAAGGAAAAATGGTACCAACAAAAGAAGGTACAGATTCTCAATCTGGATTTGAAATGGGAGCCCCTGAAAAACCAGAACATGCAAAAACTGTTGAAAGAACAGAGGGTACAGACTCTCAAGAAGGAAAAATGGTACCAACAAAAGAAGGAAATTAAATAATATATAGTTATAACGAAGAGCATCCAAAAAGTGGTGCTCTTTTTATATTATAGGAATCAACTGGTTTTACTCAATATAGAACTGTAGCGGGAATTCAAGCTAGAATATGCGTTACTGTCTCTTCAAATCATGGTGTTTGAAGCACTAGTTTTGGTGGTAACGTTACAACATAAACATTTTATTAGAGATTTTTTGAATTTACATACACTCTAGATAAACTACATATTAACTTCAGATACTTGTTTTATGATACAAGTAATCAAACAAAAGGAGGGCAATACAAAATGATTACAACAGTATTAACAGGGCACTCTTTTAAGTACAGGAGATTATTAACAGGTGGAGAAAATGTTGAAGATGTGCAGACAGATCAACATATTCCATATGAACAAAATGAATTGCAGCAAACTCTAGAAAAGTACGATTCGAAGAAATTTGAGTTATAAAAAGAAAATAGATAAATATAGTGAAAATAGATAAATTGACAAGAGAAAAGCACTTTGTGTATATCACAGGTGCTTTTTATTTTCATTTTGATATAGGGCTTGAATTAAATTTTTAGACTAAAATATATACGGCAAAAAGGGGGGGGAGTTCATTGCACAAAGTTATTTATGGAATATTAATTTTAATTTATACTTTGTATTCATTTTTTGTAAGTGATGGAAGTGAAGTAAGGTTTATTATGGTGTTAACTATAGTACTTATCTTTTCTGTAGTTTTAGAAAAAGGAAATGCAAACAAAACGACTGATTAAAGGTCTTTTTGTTTGCATTTTTTAGTTGGCTATTAAAGTCCAGATGTTTTAGGGATAGCACCAAATCGCCATCAAGCTTAAAGAACGATTTATCCCCAAACAATAAAAATGAGCTTTTTATTACAAGTTAGCACCAAATTTCGTTTTTGGGACACTATTAAATTTTTAGTTGATGAAAAACACCCGCCTAAAATAGAAAACTTTTAACCTATTATCATTTATTCCGTAGCTTTTAAGGTATTTAACACGACTTTGGTTGCGTCTGCAATAAGTTTATCATCGTATTTAGCATCTTCTTTATCATGATTAGAAAGTATAGCAAGAACAATCGGCTTTTTATTTGGTGGCCAAATAATTGCGATATCATTTCTTGTTCCGTAAGATCCCGCGCCTGTTTTATCAGCTACTTCCCATCCTTTTGGTACGCCAGCGCGAATCAAATTATCCCCAGTTGTATTTCTCTTCATCCAATCTACTAATAGCTCACGTTTTTCTATTGGAAGTGCAGTTCCTAATGTAAATGATTGAAGTGTCTTAGCTATCGCTTCTGGTGTACTGGTATCATGTGTTTCTCCTGGATGCACTTCATTTAATTCAGGTTCAAATCGTTCTGAAGTAGTAACAGTATCTCCCATTTCTCTCAAGATTTTTTCAAATTCAGAGGGCCCCCCTAACTGTTTAAGAATCAAATTATGCGCTGTGCTGTCACTATATCGAACAGAAGCATCTGCAAGTTCTTTTAACGTCATTCCTGTATCAACATGCTTTTCAGTAATTGGATTATAATTAGAAAGATCTTCATGAGTATACGTAATCCTTTGATCAAGAGCTTCTAATGAGTTCTTGCGTAAAAGAGCGCCCACAGCTAATGATTTAGATGTAGATGCAAATGCAAAACGATCATCTGAATGATAAGCAACAGTTTGATTTGTACCTGTGTCCAGTGCATAAATACCAAGCTTAGCATCATATTCTTTTTCAAGTTTAGCGAAAGATTGATTACCTGTATTTTCTTGTTTAATTTGATTAGCTTGATTCGTTTGTTTAGGTGGTTCAGATTGAGTGTTACTATTGGAACAGCCTATAAGTGATACACATGAAAGTAATACTACAGGCACAATCTTTTTGTAATGTAAAATGTTAAAGAACTTGTTTAAAACGAACATAAATTTTCAACCTCTTTCAAGAATATATGGATTTTGTCTAGGTATTCTAAATACCAATGCAATTAAAGATGGCATAGGGTAACAATACTACTGCAGCTAAAATTTCACAGGTTAAAGGACATCCAAAACGTTTATATGATTGATAAGTCACGGTTTGGGCGGTTTCTTTTTTGTTTTCACTTGTAATGGTTCACCTGTGAAAGTATTACAATACATATTTTTTACTTTTGGGAATAATAAGTCCTTTCATTTTTTTGTAATACATAAAAATAGATGTCAAACGGGATATGTTGTATCCAATCTGGACAACTAATATTAGAAATACACTTATTAGACACTCTAAGTAATAAATTTGTTCCACTTTAAGATGAGGAAGAATTTGGGGTTTGTAAAATAACAATGGAACTACGTGTTTTTTCATCATACAAAAACCTCTACATATAAGTAGAGGTTTTTAAATTGTATATTAATGAATTATGCTTTTTTAGATAAAGAAAATCGAGTTCAGGTAAACGAAGAACATAGAATACATAATTTTAACTAGATTTATTATTAGCTAGTTTATCTCCACCACCAAGCTCCGCCTCAATCTGCGAAGTCTTCGATGACTCATCCATACGCCAATACGTAATAAAGCTTATCGCGATACATCCAGCTACGTAGAAGTAAAATAGTGATTCCATTCCGATACTCTTTAGCCATAATGCGATGAACTCGGCTGTTCCGCCAAATATCGCAACAGTTAGTGCATACGGTAAACCTACGCCAAGTGCGCGAATTTCAGTTGGGAAGAGCTCTGCTTTTACAATTGCGTTAATGGAAGTGTAACCAGTAACGATAATGAGACCGACCATCATGAGTAAGAATGCAACAATTGGTTCTGTCGTTTTTTCCATAAAGAAGAAGATAGGTGCTGTTAGTAACGTTCCGAGAATACCGAAAGCCATTAATAGTGGGCGGCGTCCGATTTTATCGGATAATAGCCCTGCAATCGGTTGAAGTACAACGAATATAAGTAGTGCGGCAAAGTTAATCCAGCTTACAACTTCTTTCGGGAGACCGACTGTGTTTACCATGAATTTTTGTAAATATGTTGTGTACGTATAGAATGCAACAGTGCCTCCTAGTGTTAGGCCGACTACTGTTAATACTGCTTTCGGGTGTTTCATAAGAGCGCGAACGGTTCCTGCGCTTTCACGGTTTTTCGATTCCATATTTGAGAACTGCTCTGATTCATCCATTGTACGTCGAAGCCATAATACAGCTACTGCTCCCATCGCACCAATAATGAATGGAATACGCCATCCCCAAGCTTTCATATCTGGTTCGCTTAGTAATTGCTGAAGAACAATTTGAACACCTAACGCAACCATCTGTCCAGCAACGAGCGTTACATATTGAAAACTTGAATAAAAACCACGGCGTCCACTACTAGCCATCTCAGATAAATATGTTGCGGAAGTTCCATACTCTCCGCCAAGTGATAACCCTTGAAGTAAACGAGCAAGAACTAAAATAATTGGCGCCATAATACCGATGCTTTCGTAACTAGGTGTACAGGCGATAATTAAAGAACCACCGGCCATAACCGTAATAGAAAGAGTTAATGCTGCCCGGCGTCCGTGCCGATCTGCATAGCGTCCCATTAATAAACTTCCGATAGGGCGCATTAAAAATCCGACTGCGAAAATAGCTGCTGTGTTCAGTAACTGACTTGTTGGATCTCCTTTAGGAAAGAACTCTGCTGAGAAGTAAACAGCGAAAGCAGAGTAAACGTACCAATCGTACCATTCAATTAAATTGCCGACTGAACCTTTGAAGATATTGCCGGCGACTCGGCTTGATTTTGCTTGAGCCATATTAATTCCTCCTCTTACTTATAAATAAAATGATAATTATGAAAGCGTGTTCAATGTAGTTGAATTGTACTGTTCTTTAATTGAAATCTCAATATTATGACAATTTTATTCTTTTTGTACTTTATGTACATGGAGAGTTTTAATAGTTGCTTCATTATTAGTTTTGTCATAATAATAGAAAAAAGGAGATTGATAGTTTTGAATATTTTATCAAAGGATATGGAGTATGAAGAAATCACGTAAAGTGTCATTACAAACGAAAATAGTAAGCTTAATTATTACATTAATTTTATTTGTCGTTCTTCTATTAGCGGGAATATTTGTTTACATTCAGTCCGTTGATACGAAGCGGCAAGTGGAGCAGTTAGCACTGCAAACAGCGAAGTCGCTTTCTTTTATGCCAGCTATAAAAGAAGCTTTTCAAAATAACGAGCATAAAAGTACGATCCAATCCATTGCGGAACAAGTTCGTGAGCAAGCTGGTGCAGATTATGTAATTATAGAAGATCGCTATGGGGTTATGTATTCCCATTCTAATTCGGAGTTGATTGGAACAAAGAGTAACAATCCATATAACTATGAAGCACTCACTTTTGGTGGCTATTATACGCTCGAAGGAAAGGGAGTAAGTGGCCCGGCTTTAATGGCGAAGGCGCCTATTATTGTTCATAACGGAGATTACGATCAAGTTGTAGGCGTTGTGACAGTAGAGTTTTTAATAAAAGGTATTGAATCTAACATACTGAGCAGAACGAAAGAAATCATACTCTTCTCTTTAGCGGTGTTACTAGTTGGAATTGTTGGCGGCATTCTTCTAGCACGTAGCATTCGTAAAGATACACTCGGTTTAGAACCGAATGAAATTGCAGCGTTATACCGGGAACGAAGTGCGATACTACTATCCATAAAAGAAGGGATTATCGCTATTGATCAAAATGGTTTTATTACTATGATGAATACGTCGGCAGAAGAAATGTTGCATGTAAGTGATGACTATATGCAACAGCACATTTTAAAAGTTTTACCGAATTTTAATATGGAAAGAGTGCTAGAAAACGATCAAGAAATCGCATTTCAAGATAAAGTGTTTATTTTAAATATGACACCAATACTCGAAAATAACAGTACGGTAGGCGTTGTATGTAGTTTTAGAGATAAAACAGAACTGCAAAACCTTGTGAACACAATATCTGAGGTAAGAAAGTATTCCGAGGACTTACGCGCTCAAACACATGAATTTACAAATAAGCTGTTCGTCTTATCAGGATTACTTCAGTTAGGACATTACAAAGAAGCAATTGAATTTATACAGCAAGAATCTAATATTCATCAAAGCCAAAACCATATTTTATTCCATCAAATTCATGATGCGAAAGTACAAGCTATTTTATTAGGGAAACTCGGAACAGCGTCTGAGAAGAAAATCAATTTTCATATTGAAGGAGATAGTGCGCTTCAACCGTTACCAGACCATATAAAAGTTTCACACCTTATTACGATCCTTGGAAACATAATCGACAATGCATTTGATGCGGTGAGTGAACGAGAGGGAAAGAGTGTTTCCTTCTTTGTTACGGATATTGGATACGATATTGTGTTTGAAGTGATAGATAGTGGAGCGGGAGTACCGACAGAAAAAATCGCAACTATTTTTCAAAAAGGATTTTCAACGAAAGGAAATGATCGTGGTTACGGGCTAGCAAACGTGAAAGAAATGGTAGATCTACTAGAAGGAACAATTGAAATTCAAAACGAGAAAAATGGGGGAGCTATTTTTACAATTTACCTTCCAAAAACATTGAGAGAAAGTACATGACAAACAGGGGGATGGGCATATGTTGAAGGTTGCAATTGCAGAAGATGATTTCCGCGTCGCGCAAATTCAGGAAGAGTTTTTATCAAAAATAAAGGACGTAAAAGTGATTGGAAAAGCATTGAACGCGAAAGAAACGATGGAACTACTACAAAAGGAAGAAATCGATTTGCTTCTATTAGATAATTATTTACCAGATGGAATTGGTACAGACTTATTGCCGAAAATCCATGCTGACTTTCCAAACGTTGACGTCATCATGGTTACTGCGGCGAATGAAAACCATATGTTAGAAAAAGCAATTCGAAATGGCGTAAGCAACTACCTTATAAAACCGGTCACGTTAGAAAAATTCGTTCGCACAATTGAAGACTATAAAAGAAAGAAGCAATTATTACATAGTAACAATGAAGTAAATCAAGCACTAATCGATAACTTCTTCGGTACTCCTCAAACACAAGAAATAAAAAACTTACCGACAGGTGTTGATCCACTAACACTTCAAAAGGTGAAAGGGATTATAAAAGGATTCGAAGAGGGAATTACAATAGAAGAAATGGGAGAACAAATGGGGGCCTCCAGAACAACCGCAAGAAGATATTTAGAATACTTAGTAGCGACAAACGAATGCACAGTAGAGTACACATACGGCATTATCGGACGACCAGAACGAAAATATCGAATAGGACGAGGACTATGAAAAAACGATTATTACTATGTATATGGATCATGACAGGAGTAATAGCTGGTTGTTCCATAGAAAAAACGCACACAAATAAAGTGAACATAGAAGAAGTAGAAATCGTTGCACCAAACGTTCAAGGAGCGGGATGGGACTTAACAGCACGAGCAATGCAAAAAACACTAACAGAAGAAAAAATCTTCACAAAACCAATCACAGTCACAAATAAAGTAGGTGGCAGTGGTGATGTCGGATGGAAATATACGAAACAAAAAGGCGGTCACGTACTTGCGATTAACTCAAGCTTACTCATAACGAATAACCTACTAGGCCACAGTAAACTAACATATAAAGACTTCACGCCGCTCGCGCTACTCGCATCAGACTGGGAAGTCGTTGTCGTCTCAAAAGAATCAAATATAGATAACGCAAACGAACTAATGGAACAACTAAAACAAGACAAGAAAAACTTCAAAATCGGCGTTGCCCCCGGCCTAGGAAACGACGATCACCTATCCTTCGTACAAGTAAGCAAAGCCTTCGGCATAAACCCTGCCGAACTACAATTCTTCGTCTACGAAAACAAAGAAAAAATCATAAACGCCCTAACGAACAAACAAATAGGCGCCGCAACAATGACCCTATCCGAAGCCGAAAAACAATACAAAGCCGGCAAAATAAAAATATTAGCCGTATCCGCACCAAAACGGCTAGACCGACTACCAGAAATTCCAACATGGAAAGAACAAGGAATCGACGTTATCTTCCAGCACTGGAAAGGAATTATGGGCCCGAAAGATATGACAGAGGAAGAGGTTGCTTATTGGGATGGTGTGATTAAGAGGATGGTTGAGAGTGATAGTTGGAAGGGGATTTTGAGGGAGAGGGGTTGGGAGAGTTTTTATAAGGATAGTGGGGAGAGTAGGATATTTCTTGAGGAGAGTAGTCAGGAGTATGGGGAGCTAGTGGGGAATAATAGAAATTATTAAATCATAAGGTATGGCGTATGATTTTTCTTTTACACATAGTTTGGTAAAATAGTAGTAATTGTAATTTATTGTAACGGTGGGGATGAAAATGTTAGAGCAACTCATAATTGAATTGGCTAAATCAACGAAGCAGGTTGAAGATATAAAAGGTAATAAACCTTATTTGGTTATAAACAAGGATGATGAAGGATTATACGTTGAAACTAAACTTTCACTTGAGCAATATGAAAAGGGCGAGACAGCAATATCTTATTTTAAAGTGAGTTTTGAAATTCTTAAGAATGCTTGGGAAAAACTTATTGATGTTCGTAAGGTAAAGCATGAGGATTTTGGGCAAGCGGGAGAATGTAATGCTTTCTTGGTAGCTTTTTTTTCTCAGTTTCCATTTGTGAATGTGACTGGATCGCGAGCTATTACATTTAAAGAATTCCAAACTGATAATCTACCGAGTGAAAAATATGATAAAGTTATGCTCTTTTTAGAAGAGATAATGAATGGTACATATAATCCAAGTACGTTAAGTGAACAAACGGATGAAAATTTATATAGTAGGAAGTCTCGCGCGCGTCAAGATTTAAGGTTGTTGGGCTTTTTGAATGAATCCCATGAAATGAATCAGCTACTATTAAGCGAATATGTTCAATCGGAAGATAAGAAAAACTACATGGCACAGCTAGTTTTAAAACAAGAATACTTCCTTCATTCTTTATTTGTTCTTGGAGTGCTAGAGAAGTATTCAAAGGGTGAAAAGAAAGAAGCTCTAGTTGATTTGGGAATGACGATTGTCCGAAATGCATTAGGGGATAATTTGATGGTTGAATCAGTGGCGAAGAGGCGAACAAATAACTTACTGGATTGGCTGGAACAAGTAGGACTAATTAATGATGAATGGATTCCTGTTGAACGATATGTAAAAGATGATGTAGAAAAGGGCGGTAGTATGAACAGTAATTTACGTGAAAAGTTTTTAACGGTAATGAATGAGTATTTACAGGCGAGAACAGAAAGGTTTGCGGGTCATAAAATGGGATCGGTTGTTAGGCACGAAATGACAACGGAAATAACGAGATTACCATTTATTGATCATAATCAGTATGTTGTCACAGGGTCAGTTGGACAAGGAAATTGGGCTGCTGTTCCGTGGCTTGCAATTATGAATAAAGACATTACGACATCTACGCAGAGAGGATATTATATCGTTTATTTATTTAGTGAAGATATGGAGCGATTATATTTAACACTGGCGCAAGGTGTGACGGAGACGACTAAAGAAGAGATGCAAAAAATTAAAGAAGAGATTCGTGAACAAATACATATGTCCCAAAAGGTAAAAAAAGATGATGAGATTTTCCTAGGTACAAGTCCAAAAGCAAAGGGATATTCGAATTCAACCGCGGCTTATATTGCATACGATGTTAATAAAATGCCTAGCGAAACAGAATTAGTTGAAGACTTGGAAGAAATACTTCGTTATTATGAGGGATTTATTGCTTACAAAGAGGACGGAACGAAATATGAAATGATTTATGAGAGGAAAGAAGTATATTTAGATCAGCAATCAATTATCGATCATGTGTCTTCTTATATTCAAAGTAAAGGTTTCTATTATGAGAAAAAGGATCTTATTAATTTCTTCCTTTCATTAAAGACGAAGCCGTTTGTGATTTTATCAGGCATTTCGGGTACAGGGAAAACGAAAATTGTTCAGTGGTTTGCAGAGAGTTTAGGGGCTACGGAAGAGAATGGACAATTTACGCTTATTCCGGTTCGACCTGATTGGAGTGATAGCTCTGATTTACTTGGTTATGTGAACCTTCAAGGGGAGTTTCAAGAAAGACCGTTAATTAAAGTTCTTGAAAATGCAGATGCAAATCCAAATAGGCCGTACTTTGTAGTGTTGGACGAGATGAATTTAGCTCGAGTGGAATACTACTTTAGTGATTTTTTAAGTGTAATTGAAAGTCGTAAATGGAAAGATGGAAAAATTGTTACGTCACCAGTACTTCCAGAATCAATTACGAATAAGCATATTACGATTCCATCAAATGTATATATTATCGGAACTGTAAATATGGATGAAACGACACATCCGTTAAGTAAAAAAGTATTAGATCGTGCGAATACAATTGAATTTAATAATGTTAACTTAGATTATTTTAATTTCTTAATGGATATAGAAGAGAAGGAAGCTGAAATTGCTTCAAATCGTTCCTTAGAAACCGAGTATCTGCATTTAAAAGAATGCTTTAAAGAAAACGAAGATCTTGTGAGAAATATATCGACCACTTTAATAGAAATAAATAAAACACTTGAATCAGTTGGAGCTCAAGTTGGATATCGTATACGAGATGAAATTTGTTTCTATATGGCATACAACGAACAAGGAAAGTTATTTTCATTCGATGAAGCACTTGATTATCAAATATATCAAAAGATTTTACCGCGTCTTGCAGGGAGCGATGGACGAACAGAAGAGGTATTAAAACAGTTGTATGTCTTATGTGCAAATGAAGAATATGATAGTGGTAATAATGACGCTTCATATGCTAAGCATCCTCGTTCAGCTAACAAGCTGTCTCATATGTTAAGGAGGTTCGAGTATGATGGTTTCACCTCTTTCTGGATCTAATAATGAGATAGAGCTAGTTAAGATTGAAACAGAGGAGTTATCATTGACGATTAAAGGAAATCCTTATCATGAAAAATACGAGAGTTTAAAAGAGTACCAAGCTATGAACGCGGATGAAATGATGTATTTTCATGTAGATGGGAAGGCGGAATTCGTTTCTGTATTTGATGCGAGATTGCAGGGGTTAGACGAATGGAACGAACACCCGCCAATCTTTTTTGAAAATAGAAGTTATCAGCTTGTTGTTGTTCCGAAAAAGAACCAACAGCTTTCCTTTTATCATGAACATCCGGGTTTTCGAAAGCAAGTTAGCTCCATTCAAATGGGTTCACTTCATGTGTTAATGGGGAATCTTTCATTTCCAAATGAAGTAGGAAATACAACGTTTGAAATTAAAGATGATAAAGATACTTTATTAACTGTTACATTTGAAGTTTTCCCGGCAAAACTTGATTATAAGGATGATTACAGAGCCTTATTAGATGAAGTAAATGATGAAATTTATAATTTAGCGTTTCATTTACTAAAGAGAACTTACTTAGGAGCATCTGCAATTTACGCTACAAATCCATCGAAGAGTGAATTTTATCGTATTTTAAATGATTCCTTTGAGCGATTTATGAAGTCGATCTCTCATATTAAAAGACAACCGCATCATACGCTTATGACTAGGCATCAACTAGTACGAGGAGAAAAAATTCGTAAATTGGATTCTGTCGGAATGAACTATTTGCGAAAGCGACCACACTTGCTGCAAGGAGAAAGCAGTATACCGACTAAAGGTATTACAGCTTATAAGGAAGTATCTTATGATACGCTGGAAAATCGATTTGTTAAATGGATGATTCAAAGAGTCGTACATAAAATAGATGATCTACTTAAGGCGCTAGAACCAAAGTCTAGATATACACGTGGTGTAACTGATGAAGACTTGTTAGAACGTGTGAAAAATATGAAATATCGAATGAAAAATGAATTGAACGATCCATTTTGGAGAGGAATCGGAAAATTAGATCGCTCAGTCTTTTCACTCGTTATCCAGATGGCGGCAGGCTATCGAGATGCGTATCAAATTTTCTTAATGTTATCGCGAGGTTTAACATTACGAGGACAAATTTTCAAAATGTCGGTAAAAGATGTCGCAAGGTTATACGAATACTGGACATATTTAAAGCTCGGACAAATTTTATCTAAAAAATATATACCGCTCCATCAAGATGTTATTCAAGTTAAACAAGACGGTTTGTACGTAACGTTAGATGAAAGTAAAACCGCCAAAAGAACGTTCAAGCATCCAGTCACTGATGAAGTAATAGAACTGTATTTCCAGAAAAGAAACGGTAGACTGCCAACAGTTACACAAAAACCAGATACGATGCTCGCTATTGAGAAAAAGGGAAAGAACTATCAATATCAATACATTTTTGATGCGAAATACCGAATTGATTTTGCTGAAAGCTCCCATTATAAAAGGAAGTATGGCGCCCCTGGCCCAATGGAAGAAGACATTAATACAATGCACCGCTACAGAGATGCACTAGTAGTAGAACAAGAAGGACCATTTGAACGAACAGCTTATGGAGCGTACGTATTATTCCCATGGAACCAAGAGGAAGCATATGAGAATCATCCATTTTATAAAAGTATAGAAAAAGTAAATATCGGTGGCTTCCCATTCTTACCAAACGCAACGAGACTAGTCGAACAATTTCTAGATCATCTCATTGAAAAGAGCCCAGAAGAAATTATAAGAGAAGGCATCCTCCCAAGAGGAACAAAAGAAGAATGGCACTCTTCACTGGAAGAAAAAGTATTAGTAGGCAGCGTGAAAACTGAAGCTGACTATGAAACATATAGAAAGAATGGCTTATACCAGCTACCAGTCACACAACTAAAACCAGGATGGCAAGAAGCAAAGTACATAGCATTATATGCACCGAAAAAATGGCACGGAGAAAATGGTGGCATTCAATACGTAGCAAAAATCAAACACATTCAAATGCAACAAAACGATGAGTATATACATTTCGAACTAGAGCCATGGAAAAAACTAGACCATCTCATCCGTCCAGTAGGATACGGCATTCAAACATACACAATAACAACTATGTCGTTATTAAAAGAAGTACAAGAACTCCCGGAACTCTTCATGAAATCAAAAGAAGAACGAATTCTTTGGAAAACGCTGCGTCGTTTTACGAAGCAAGTTAAAGTTGAGCTGGACCATAACAACTTAGATGAGGCTTCTTCTATTAAGAGTTATTATGTGCAGGATGTTCAGATTTGGGTTGATTATGAGAGTGGGGTTGTTATGGTTGGGAGAGATGGGCTAGTTAAAGAGGTTGCTTTGGAGTTGGTTGTTGGTAGGAGTTCGGTGTTGTTTAGGGAGGTTTTAGAAGTGCTAAATGTTAAGGAATAGCACTTAGATACAAAGGTGATTAAGTCATGGATAAAGGCCAAATTTATTTTTGCATGGAACTAATGATTTTAGGTGAAGTGGAGAAACATTTAAATATTATAGATAAATATTAGTTGGATAAAGTGTATTGTTAGCTATGGGAAGAAGAGCATATGAGGTATATGCTCTTCTTTTTATTTGTAAATAAAGTGGATGTAAAATTAAAATGATGACCTCCACCCTGTCAAGATAAAGGTCATATTTTATTTATATTGGTGTTACTAAATTTAATCTATATAATCCTCTTGCACCTCCCCCAACGTCACCCCCTAACCTAAAGAAGACAAATCAAAAAGGGGGGACCAAACCAATCATGAAAACCACCACAAAAGAAAAAAGAAATACCATCATCATGTTACTACTATCAGCCGCAATAGGAATTTTTTCACCACTACTCATGTACATTACACTGGCACGTAAAAATGAAGTGTACAAATATCATTGCCGAAAGGCGTTCAACTTTCATTTGTTAATTTTTCTTCTATTTAATATTAGTTCGCGTATTAGTGATGTTTTGTTTTGGATTGTGTTTGCTCTTGAGGTAGTTCAAGTGATCATGGTTGCGTGGAAAGTAATACGCGACGAGCCATATCGTTATTTCATTCGAATTCCGTTATTTAAAGAAGATAAGTACGCAGTGGAAGGAGAATAGGTGATGAAACAAGAAGTGGAGATAAGGAGAAAGCGAATTTTTATTATGGCCGCAGTGTTGTTTATTGCGATTTATATTATTTTACGAAAAAGAAAGTATGAGTACTTTTATGACGGTATTAGTGAGTATGAACATCGTTATAGAAGGAATGTTCCTTTTGTATTGCTTGTTGTAGGTTTGCTTCAATATTGTAGGCGGAATGAGATGAGCTTTTCTTATATGCTTCAGTATGTGAAAGAGAAGTTAGCGGAGTAGGTGATGATATGGCGTGGATGATTAGTGAGTTTGCAAGTGTTGGGGATGTTACGGTGCGGACGCTTCGTTATTATGACAAAATTAATTTATTAAAGCCGAGCGATTATACTGAGGGTGGGCATCGGTTATATACGACAGATGATTTGTATGTGCTGCAGCAAATTCAATCGTTTAAGCATCTTGGGTTTTCGCTTGGGGAAATTCAAAATATTATATTGCAGCGTGATATAGAGACAGAAGAATTTTTAAGACAAATGCATTTTCAAAGGGAAGTGCTTTTGGTAGAGCAAGAAAGAATTGCGAAGGTGCTTTCACATATGGATGAGATGACGAAGAAGTTTCAAAAGGAAGAACGCGTGGATATCGCTTTGTTTTCTTCGTTTTTGCAAACTTTCATATGGGAGAAAGAAAATAAAGAATGGTTAGAGGAACACTTTTCAACGGATAGTGTTCGAGCGTTTTATGATAATAAGGAATTAAAAGAAAAATTTGATCGGCGATTTATGGATATGATAGGGAAGTTGAAAAAGTGTAAGGTAGAAGAGAAGGATCCGAGTCATCAAGATGTTCAAGTTACCTTGAAGGAATTTTTTAATTTAATAGAAGAGGTAACGAACTATCTTGATACATCTCAAAGTGATATAGAGGACATAATTAAACAATCAAACCTCCCACTATCCGAACTCCCAGCCCTCTTCACAACCGGAGAAGAAAAATATATAAAAGAAGTAATGAAGCAGTTTAACACCTAGTTAAACTGCTTTTCCATTATAATAGAAGAAAAACTAACGGAGGAACCCACATGCCAACCTACAACAAACTAATCCGAAACAAAATCCCACAAATAATAAAAGCTAACGGAAAAACACCCACAACAAGAATTCTACCTGAAGACGAATACATAAAAGAAATCTGCAAGAAAACACAAGAAGAACTAACCGAGTATCTAGAGGCAGACACAAAAGAACATAAACTAGAAGAACTATCCGACCTGCTAGAACTAATAAAAGCCCTAGCCGAATACGAAGGCACAACACTATAAGAAATCAATACAATCCGTAAAAAGAAAGCAAAAGAAAGAGGCGGCTTCCAAAATCGAGTCTTCTTAATCGAAGTAACCGATAACTAGCCCCTCCCATACCCCTACAAAGCCCCTACCAAGTAATAAATCACTAATAAAAAACACAACAAAACAAAAACAACTACAAAGACCGTAGTAGTTGTAAAAATTTTTTTGAAATAACACGCCAAAAACCCACCCCTCCTTCCTATATATAGTACAAAGGAGTAATTTTAACTTTTGAGTGAGGACGGGAGGAATTGGGATGGCGGTGTACCGTAATGTGCAGGTGAATTTTTGGCAGGATGATTTTGTTTTGGATTTGACGCCGGAGGAGCGGTATTTTTATGTTTACTTATTAACTTGTTCGAAGACGACGCAGTGTGGGATTTTTCCTTTTCCAAAGCGACTAGCTGAGATGGAGACTGGTTATAACAGGGAGACTGTAGATAAGCTTGTACAACGCTTCATCGATTATGGGAAGATTCTTTATGATGCGGAGACGAGAGAGTTATTTATTTTAAATTGGCTTCGTTATAATCCTGTGACGAATACGAATGTGGAGAAGTGTGTGCTTCGTGAGCTGAAGGGTGTGAAGAATAAGGAGTTTGTACATATGTTTCTTCAGAAGTGCGTAGAGGAGGAGCTGAATGTTCCGATGCTTTTAGCACATTTCGGTATGCCGAGTGATTTGGCTGTTGATGTGGATCCAGATCCGGTTTGTGAAGAGGCAGAAGAAGAGGTTATGGAGGAAGAGACGGGGAGTCGCGTGTTTTCTTTTTATGAGCAACATTTTGGTAGTTTGTCTCCGTTTGCGGTAGAGGAACTGAGTGCGTGGATGGTTGATTTGTCAGAGGAGCTCGTGCTGAAGGCTCTTCAAATTGCGTTTGAGAATAATAAGCGAACGGTTGCTTATGTGAAGGGGATTTTGAGGGGGTGGCACGGGAAAGGATTTACGAAAGTGTCTGAGGTTGAGGCAGATACGGCTCAGTTTAGGAAGAAGGAGTCGTCTGTTAGTAGCGGGGAGACGGAGGAGTTTTTGACGAGGTGCGAGGAGTGGGAGAAGAATGCGCTGTCAGAGGAAGAGTTGCAGCGGTTTTTAGCGGAACGTGGGTGGCGTCCATGAGTATTCAAAATGTGGAGGCGGAAAAGACGGTGTTAGGTTCTCTTTTAATTGATGGAGAGCTTATTAAGGAATGCCGTTTGACGGAGCATTATTTTTCTATGCCGGTGCATAAGTCTATATTTCGGTTAATGCGAAAAATTGAAGATGAAGGGCAACCAATTGATCTTGTGACGCTCGTTTCTCGGATGAATCCAAATTTTTTGGAGAATATCGGGGGAATGGAGTATTTTATAGCATTAATAGAGGGTGTGCCTACAACTGCCAACTTTTCTTATTATGAGGGGCTTGTTCGAGGTGCATGGAAAATGTATCAGGCTGGCGTTCTTGGGCGCAAGATGGGAGAGCGTCTTATTGCGGAGAAGAATGAGAAAATTATTGGTGAGACGATTACGGAACTTTGTGAGTTAGAGGAAAAGGACTGTGTATGTGAGTTTGATTTGAAGGATGCGTTAGTTGGTTTGTATGAAGAACTTCATCAAGATACGAAAGAGAATACTGGTATTGAGACTGGTTATACATCGCTAAATAAGATGACGTGCGGATTGCAGGAAGGGGATTTTGTCGTCCTTGGAGCGCGTCCTTCTATGGGGAAGACGGCGTTTGCGTTAAATATCGCACTGCATGCGGCGAAGTCTGGAGCGGCAGTTGGATTGTTTTCGTTAGAGATGAGTAGTAAGCAACTGTTAAAAAGGATGGCGTCTTGCGCGGGCGAAGTGTCAGGAGGTAGGCTGAAAAATCCGAAGCATCGTTTTACGATAGAGGACTGGGAAAAGGTGAGTAAGGCGTTCGCGGAGATTGGTGAGTTGCCTCTTGAGATTTATGATAAAGCCGGTGTTACGATGCAGGATATTTGGATGCAGACTCGTAAGTTAAAGCGGAAGCACGGGGATAAAAAGCTTCTAGTCATTGTAGATTATTTGCAGCTCATTACGGGCGATCCGAAGCATAAGGGCAATCGGTTTCAAGAGATTAGTGAAATTTCGCGTAAGCTTAAGTTATTAGCACGTGATTTAAATGTTTGTGTAGTGGCGTTGTCGCAATTGTCTCGTTCCGTAGAGTCACGTCAAGATAAGCGTCCGCTTTTATCAGATTTAAGAGAGACAGGACAGATTGAGCAAGACGCGGATGTCATTATGCTTATGTATCGCGAAGATTATTACGATAAGGAAACGATGCAGAAAGAGATGACGGAGATTCATGTGGCAAAGCATCGGAATGGGCCTGTGGGTAGTTTTAAGCTGAGATTTTTGAAGGAGTTTGGGCGGTTTGTGGAGGGGAATAGTTAAAAGACTGGAGTATCACTTTGTAAATAAAATAAAGCATAAGTTTTCTATTTAATTAACTTATGCTTTATTTTTCGATTCTTTGAATATGTTTCTTATTTTTCCATAAAGAAGGATTTTCGCTCTGTAGTAATCCATTGCTCCAAATCATCTTGGCTACGTTGTACAAGTCGATTCACTAAAACATCATGCCATACATAATCCTCTAATAGGTATATATGAACGGGGTCATCTGTATAAAAAGCAATATTACGCTCTTCAATTGATGGTCCATAAATCATCTCTTTAGAATCTATCGATAAAATAAACCAATGTTCTGTAGACAGGGTTTCTGTATAAGGTGTTATACGATGGGCTTCTAGATTTTTAATTGGATTTTCAACATGCAGGGTAATACCTTGTACCGTAACTTTATCAGCTACCTGAGATAGATCCTCTTTTAACGCTTCATACATCTCATCCCACATTGAAATGACAATACGTTTTTGGGCTTTTTTTATTAATGCCTGACAGTAGCTAATTATTGTTTTATTGTCTTTTAAAGTAATCACTCGATTATCTGTTTTTTCCTCGAAAGTTTCTAGTTTTTTTAATGAATCACTGATTCCTTCATAAGTAGACTGCCATTCTGATTGCGCCTTTTGTAAAAAGATTTCAACAGGTAGAGGTGAATAGCGAGTGGTGTCATTTATTTCTTCCTTCATGACAATTCCTTTTTCTACAAGGTTACCCAAAATCTCATAAATTCGCGCTCTTGGGATACCCGAATCCTTACTCACTTGGTAGGCTGTGACAGGCCCCTGTTTAACAAGAGATACATAAGATTTAGCTTCATATTCATTAAAACCAATTTTTTTAAGCTGTTGCACTATGTAGTCCACTTTTTTCTTCCTCCGATGTTTGCTTTTATATTTTAACGTTACAATAACTGTTTACATTTAGCAAATTATTAGTTACTATTCGAATAGTGACTAAAGGGGAGGCTACTAGTATGGATTTTTATTTAGACCCATCAGTATTTATTATTTTGATTGCTTTTGGATTTTTAGCTGCATTTATTGATTCAGTTGTAGGTGGTGGAGGACTCATTGCCTTACCCGCTTTATTATTTACAGGACTGAATCCAGCAAGTGCAGTAGCTACGAATAAACTAGCGTCGACAATGGGGTGTGCAACTAGTAATATTGTGTTTTATCGTTCTGGTAATCTTGATTTGAAATCGGCGTTTAAATTATTTCCACTCACTTTCATAGGTTCCATAATAGGGGCATGGATCGTTCATTTAATGAACCCAGAAGTACTGAAGCCATTGATGCTGATCATGCTTGGTGCGGTTGCTATTTATACGATATTCAAAAAGGATTGGGGTAGTATTTCCACTCATAAAAAATTGTCTGGTCGACACGTCATTATTTTTACTTTTTTTGTTTTTGCTATTGGTTTTTATGATGGATTTCTAGGTCCTGGCACAGGTTCGTTTTTAATGTTTTCTCTTTTATTTATTGGGTATGATTTTTTAAAAGCAGCAGGTAATGCGAAGCTTCTTAATTTAGGAAGTAATGTTGGTGCATTGTTGATGTTTATGTATGTAGGGCAAGTAAACTATGTGTATGGTTTTATAATGGGGATTGCTCAAATTGCTGGAGGGATTGTTGGCTCCAAATTTGCTATAAAAAAAGGAAGCGGGTATGTTCGTGCTCTTTTCATTACAGTAACTTGTTTATTGTTGGCGAAAAATCTGTATGACTATATTCAGTAAGTAATTTTGAACATTTTTTAGATGCTACCTTATTCGAAGATAGCATCTAAAAAAAGGCTCATTTAAAAGAAAATTTAAGTTAAGAGAATGAAAATAATACAAACGAATATTTTCCCGGGGGTATGTTCCTCTATCTTAAAAAATACTTACTCCACATTCTTCTTATAACTCACCCGCAACAACCCCTTAAAATCCACCTCAGCAATCAACACACTTACTAATATAAGCGTCGTCGCCCCTAAGTACCCTTTTCCAGTGAGCGTCTCGCCTGTGAAAACGAAAGCAAATCCTGCTGAAAAGACAGGTTCTAATGAAAAGATAAGTCCCGTATGTGTTGGCGTCGTGTATTGCTGGGCGATAACTTGCACGATGAAAGCGACTGCGGTGCAAAATATGCTTAAGGCTAAGATGATTAGCCATGAGTTGATCGTGCTAGGAAGTTTTGGGGTTTCCATCACTAATGAAAAAATAAGACTAAATAGGCCGACGAAACCGAGTTGTATGACCCCGAGAGCAATCGAGTTCACATGTTTTGTTACGTTTCCAGTAATGATGACATGAATGGCATAAAATAAGGCAGACAGTATGCAAAATATATCGCCGTTACCGATCTTGAATTCACTAGTTAATGTTAATAAGCCAATTCCTATTATCGTTAACACAATTCCTAATATAACTTTCTTTTCAGGAATGTATTTTAAAAATATAGCTGATAATATCGGAATGAAAATGACTGTGAGACATAGTAAGAAACCAGCATTAGAGACACTTGTATACTTTGTACCGAATGTCGCAAAAATGTAAACGATAAATAAAACAGAAGCTAGTATAAAGGCATATTTTACAGTTTTAAAATCGACTTTGAATAAATGTTTGTAGAATATTAAACCTGATAAAAGAAAGGCAATAATAAATCGTAATGCGATTAAATTATATTCTTCTATGCCATCAAGTCCAAGCTTTGTAAGTAGGATGGATGCACCCCAAAAAAATGTAAATAGTAGTAGCATTAAATCAGCTTTTAATTGAATTTTCATTTCTATTCCCTCGTTATGTATAATTTATGATTCCATACCCCTATCCCCATTGTTTATTTCAATATTAATTCTGAATATTTGGAACGAAAATTTATCGACGTTTTATTCTATAGTTACGTACGAATTAACGTTATCTACCGCAAAAACATTAGCGAAGTTAAATCCAAACATGACATTCATTTACGTATCCGGTAGCGGAACAGATAGTACAGAATCAGGACGTACGATGTGGGCGAGAGTGAAGGAGAGAACGGAAAATGAGTTATTACGTTTACCTTTCAAATCTGTATATGTTTAGACTAAGATTAATCATTCCGGCAAATGGTGTGAAATCAAAAACGAAATTGTACCAATTAATGTATGATGTGATGAAGCCCTTTAATCCTCTGTTGAAGCGATTCGGCAGTGTGATAACTTCTAAGCAGTTGGGAAGAGCTATGGTGCGAGTTGGGAAAGATGGATATTCTCGTTCAATTATAGAAAGTTCGGATTTGAAGAAAATCGGTAAGTAATAGTATGTAAAAAACGCCTATTTCATATAGGCGTTTTTTTGATGGTGAAGTTATTTTTCTTCAAACTGAAAAATATTCCGGTTAATAAGTTGGTGGAGATACCTATCCATTTCAGCAGCAGAAACGCTTCTTTCATTTTTAAACCACCATGCACTTAATGAGGTGATTGCCCCTGAATAAAATTCAATGATTAAATCATTTGGCATCGTATGGTTTTTGCAAAGTTGATTTAACGCTTCTATTTCTTGTTTTCTCGTTTCGTGACTTAAATACTGTGTACGGCTAATAAATTGTTCATCAGACATTTGCGTCTCTAATATTTTACCGATTTCTTCATGGTGTAGAAATTGTTCCATTACTTGAAATGGTTTACTTAATCGATCTGAAATCGGTATTTCAGCAATCATCTTGCTGTAGCGTTTAAATCCAAATGATAATAAAGCATCTTTATCTTCAAAGTGTTTATAAAAAGTTGTTCGGTGTACCATTGCACGGTCACAAATTTGGTTAATCGTGATAGTACTATATTTCTGTTTTGATTGCGTCATTAATTCAAATAAGGAATCCCATAGTAATTTATGTGTACGTCTAATACGTAAATCAAGTTGTTTTTCATTATCATTCATCTACAATTCTCCTTTTTTGTAGATTAAATATACAATGGCTGAAAATTGATTCTCCCTTTTTAATCTACATATGTATATTATATTACATGTGTTCCGGTGTATTTAAAGCTTTTTAAGTAAGAAACAGGAGGAGAATTTGTAAATGAATATAACAACTAAGAGCCCTGCAAGTGGCAAAGTTGATACTTCTAATATGAAACATACCCCGATTTTAATTGCATTACTTTTAGGGGCAATGGTTGCATTATTAAACGAAACATTACTTGGTAATGCGTTAACTGTATTAATGAAAGAATTCGACGTAACAGCTTCAACGATTCAATGGCTTTCTACAGCATACATGTTAGTAGTTGGTGTTTTAGTCCCGATTACAGCGTTACTTCAGCAATGGCTCACAACGAGACAAATGTTTTTGATCGCTATGGTAACGTTTTTAGTCGGTACATTAATTGCGGGATTTGCACCGACATTTTCCGTTTTATTAGTCGGCCGTATCGTCCAAGCTGTAGCGACGGGGTTAATTTCACCGTTATTAATGAATACGATTTTACTTATTTGTCCACCTGAAAAACGTGGTGCCACAATGGGATTAATCGCACTTGTAATGATGGCAGCTCCAGCAATTGGTCCTACATTATCTGGAGTAATTGTGGATTCATTAAATTGGCGCTGGTTATTCTATATTGTTATTCCTATCGTGATCATTTCAATTATGATTGGGATGAAATACATTCAAAATGTTTCAGAGTTAACAAGGCCAAAAGTAGATTATCCATCTATCCTTTTATCGACATTAGGATTTGGCGGGCTTGTGTATAGCTTTAGTGCATCAGGTGATTTAGGATGGTCCGATCCGAAAGTGTATGGCGCCTTAATTGTTGGGCTTATATCACTATGTATTTTTGTAGTGCGACAATTAAAAATCGAGAATCCAATTTTAGAATTACGTGCATTTAAAGTTCCGATGTTTACAATATCAGTTGGATTAATCGTCATTGTGATGATGTCGTTATTTTCAACGATGACTTTATTACCGATGTTCCTACAAACAGTTTTACTCGTTACAGCATTTAAATCAGGACTAATAATGCTTCCAGGAAGTATTATTAGCGCCATAATGGGACCAATCGCAGGTAAACTATTTGATAAATTTAGCCCGAAAGTTGTTATCGTTCCCGGTATTGTGTTAGTAGGTATTGCAATGTTCTTATTTAAAGGCATTACTCCTGATACATCAATGGTACAAATTATTGTCATGCATAGCGTATTAATGGTCGGACTCATGTTTGTAATGACAGCACAAACATATGGATTAAATCAATTAACACCAGATTTATATCCGCACGGAACAGCACTGTTTAATACGTTACAGCAAGTAGCTGGCGCAATTGGTACGGCTATCTTTATTTCGAAAATGTCTTCAGGAACAACTAAGTACATGGAAAGCTCAGCAAATCCAATGGATCCAGTAGAGAAGTTAAACGGTTTAACATCTGGATTCCAAGGCGCATTTACACTAGGGTTAATCTTTATCGTTATTGCTTTTATCGTATCGTTGTTCTTAAAAGAAGAGAAAAAGGAAGTAAAGGCAGCGAGGGTTTTACAGAACGAAAATTAAGGTTCATATTAAAAAGACATCTTTACAAGATAAAGATGTCTTTTTACATTTCTTTCGTAATATCATACTGCAACAACTGCCGTTGATCATAAAACTTCTCAAAAACGATGCCCATTACGTAGAAGAACAACAGACCGAAGCAAATGTGAACGAGCGTAAAGGTAGCTCCGAATGAAGAAAATTCATACACCATAATCGGTAATTTCGCAGTTGTCCAAACACCTAAGAAAAATACGATGTACCTAATGCTGGCGCCTTTTTTTAATAGTAGTGCTGCAATCGGAAAGGCAACATAGAGGGGACCAGCTGCAATTCCGCCTAATAATAGAGAGAATAATATTCCATATATGCCGGACTTTTCTCCCATATATTTCATTAGCGTTTCTTTCTTCACCCACTGATCAAGTAACCCTACAAATATTAGGACAGGGGGGAGTAGAAACAACATATCTAAAATGCTATTCCCTGTTAATTGTAATGCGCTCCATCCTAAAGATTGGTTTATAAAAGTTAGAATGATAAGTCCAATCAGCAAAATGAAAAAGAAGCGATATCTTTTTAGTTCTTTCATACCATCACCACCCAAATGATATAGGAGAATAGGAGTGACATGAGTAATGCAGATGCATTACGAGCGTAAGCAAAGCTTCGTCCGAATATCTTTTGTTCCATCGGCAAGGTTGTAATTCCTACTGACATTAGTGTAGACATGAGTGCCGCAACTTGAGGTAGACCTGCGCCGTGCTGTACTAACGTATTACCAAGAGGAAATACGACAAAGCTTGGGATAAGTGCCACAGATCCGAGTAGTGCTGAATAAATAATACCTAAAAATCCAGACTGTTCTCCAATGATGGAAGAGATGAAGGACGGCGTTAAGATAGAAAGTGATAGTCCAACGAAAAGCATAATGGAGAGCATGGCAGGGAGGAGGTTTCGAAATATTTTCCATGATTTTAATAGGGCAAATTTCGTTTTATTCCGATCCTTCATAAAAGAAATCCCCGTAAGAATAATGGCCGAAGTGTAAAGGATAGCGCCATTAATCATGATTAGATTCCTTTAAGTCTTTATATTTGTCTAAGAAAAATGATAAGTTTTTCATTTTTTCCTCAATATCCATTTGAAAATCCGCTAATTGTTCTTTTCCGGCTGTAGTAATTTTGTACATCTTTCTCGGCTTATCTGGAATTGATGTACTTACATAAGATTCAATCGCACCTTCGTTTTCTAATTTCTTCAGCGTGCGGTAAAGGATGGCACTATCGATTGGATTGACCGGAAGTTCTTCGTCACATTTCTGAAGTAGCTGCCCGCCATAGTTATCACCTTCTGCTAAAAATAACAAAAGAAATGCACCTGTATGTCTTCCTGTATGCTTCATGAATATACCTCCTAGAATGAATTGGAATATATACTGTTAATGACAGTATACTGTTGTTAACAGTATATGGTGCATGAAGTGCTATGTCAATTTAAAAATGTTACTGAGGAGAAATGGCAATTCATGTTTTAATCTTGTTAAATAACAAAATAAAAGCCTACTGTTTTCTTGTGACAGTGGCTTTCATAGTTGGTAAACTACTATATTACGCTTAGGGAATCTCGCCTTTTGATAGTAACACATATATGTTAGCCCTATATTGAGAAATAAAAAAAAGACACTCTCAAGAGTGCCTCTTATTAGCAGCCGAATCCGCCGCCCCAACAGCTAGCTCCAACGATGATTAATAAGATAAAGAGCACAACAAGTAAGGCGAATCCACCGCCAAAACCACAGCCTCCACCACAACTACCACCATAGCCTCCACAACTACCACCATAGCCCATATTAACTCCTCCTTCCATAAAGTCCATATATTAATGGATTTATATCACTTTATGTTTTTACGGATAAACTTGAGCAGGTCCTTTTGAAAAAATAAAAGTACTCGGTATTTTAAAAGAGTTGACGAACTTATTTTTGTCACGAGTATTCCGCTTATTACATATGGTATTTTATTCTGTGCATTGGGGGAAAGGAGATCGTTATGGCTAATTCTGAGATGATATTACGTTTACTTACGGATTTAAAGATTGAGCAGCAAGCTTTAAAAGAACAGCTGGAGAAAATGCAAACAGCTTTGAGTATTCTTGAAGAAAAACCAACTATTCTTGAAGAGAAATCAACTACTCTTCAAGAGAAACCAGTTGTTACAAAGCAACGTGGACATTCTGGGTTTCCAACATCTTTTCGTGATTGGAGAGCATCTTCTCAAAAGAACTAAGGAATCCTATTATAGCGAGTTATACAAAATCATAAATGAAAAAGTACAGTCTACTGTAGTTAATACAGAGGCTGTACTTTTTGTTATGTTAGTATAAGTTGTGATAGGTGGTTTATCTATTTTGTAGAAAAGCCACTTTTACATTTTCTTTGACTATTCCACCTTTAACTCGATCCCTTCACCCAGCATATCTCCATTAATTTTTAACGTTAATCCTTGCGTATTTTTCGGAACATCGAATACAATGTTCCCTTCCGAATTTTCATTAGGATTAAGAACACCAAATTTAAATGTAGCAGTATTTGCAGCTTTAAGTACTAATTGAGATTCATTAGAAATGTGATATTCTCTTCCGGTTCCGTCAATTAATTTAAAGTTATTGCTATTTAGTGTAATGGGTTCCTCTTGACGATTATAAACTGCGACGTCTAATACTTTAAATATACCTTGTGCTTTAACTTCTCCATTACAGCCCTTTCCGAACGAGAAAGCCCATTGCCTTTAGGCATGGGATGAAAGTGAGGTTGGATACGGAGTACCACTAAAAATCGTAAGGTTCGTGGTACTTTAAGTATCCAAAGAATAGGTAGTTTCTTTGGGTCTGTTTGTTGTAATTTTTCGAAAATAAATGATACATTGTAACTATGATAAATGATTATAGAAGAATGTTTCAAAGTGTTGGTTGAAGAGATATGTAACGATCTTGATATTGTTAGTATCGCAATGGAATAGGATACCAAACACGTTCATTTGTTTTTAAATACACTGTCAACACTTAGTCCTGCTGATACAAGGGCAAAAATAAAAGGAGTGACATTAAAGTGTTTGAGAGAAGAATTCCCTCATCACAAGCACTTGCAAAGTTTATAGACGCGTTCCCATTTTGTTTCTACTGCTGGAAGTGTATCAAATGAGACAATAAAATAGTATGTTGAGAATCAAAAAACAAAGGGGTGAAACGTATGTCACAGACCCTAACAGTGAAAGTGAAATTGCTTCCCACAAAAGAACAAATTCGTTTATTGGAACAAAGTAGCCGAGAGTACATTAAACTCATAAATACACTTATATCTGAAATGGTTGAAACAAAGGAAAGTACGAAAAAAAGTACGAAAGATATTGAAGCGAATATACCAAGTGCGGTGAAGAATCAAGCAATTAAAGACGCGAAAGGCTTATTTGCTACAAAAGTAAAGAAAAGCAAGTATAAAATCATTCCGATTTTAAAGAGACCTGTTTGTGTATGGAACAATCAAAATTATTCATTTGACTCCACTCATATTTCAATCCCGTTTAAGGTAAAAGGAAAGTCAACTCGTTTAAAGGTCCGTGCTTTATTAATCGATAAAAAAAATCGCAATTTGGATTTGTTAAAACATAAGTTGGGTACACTTCGTATCACAAAGAAATCGAATAAGTGGATGGCCCAAATATCTGTCACACTTCCTACAAATGAAAGAGCAGGGACGAAAATTTTAGGAGTAGACCTAGGTCTCAAAGTCCCCGCGGTAGCAATCACAGACGATGACAAGGTTCGTTTCTTTGGGAATGGTAGGCAAAATAAATATAGGAAGCGTAAGTTTCGTAGTGTTCGTAAGAAGTTAGGAAAAGACAAAAAAGTGAATGCGATTCGGCGATTTGATGATAAAGAACAAAGATGGATGCAAGATAAAGATCATAAAATAAGTCGTGAAATCATTGATTTTGCAATTGCTAATCATATTTCTGTCATTCGTTTAGAGCAACTAACGAATATAAGACAGACGGCAAGAACAAGCCGTAAAAACGAAAAAAACCTACACGCTTGGTCATTCTATCGTTTGTCACGATTTATTGCGTATAAAGCAACATTAGTTGGTATTCAGGTTGAATATGTAAATCCGGCTTATACAAGTCAAAGCTGTCCGAAATGCGCTGAAAAGAATAAGGCACAAGACAGAAAATACAAGTGTCCATGTGGGTTTGGGACACATCGTGATATCGTTGGGGCGATGAATATTCGCTACGCAACTGTGATTGATGGTAACAGTCAATCAGCCTAAGCACCTATATGGTCTGGTTTAGGAGGGGCAATGAGATGCCCTCATCTTGAAGGCTGTTTAAAACAGAAATGGACTGCGAACGTTTAGTCATTCAAGAATCCCACCCGTAAATCCGTAAGGATTCGGGCTTGCGACTTTAGTCGTGGGAGTCTCAATGCTAGATGTATCATGTGAACTGCAAGCTGATAATCCAAATAAGAATGTGCTACATAATAATGATGTTAATAACTTTTTGTTCATAGTTTGTTCCTCCAAAATAAAAGTACTTTCATGGGTGCCATAATGATTTAATAAATCTATATTTTTCTTTATATGTATTAAATGTTACATTTTATTATATTTATTTTAGGATAAAAAGGAAACTTGATGCAAATAAACAAGACACTTTGCAGTGTCTTGTTTATTTAAGTTATGCGCATTACTTAATAAGACGTTAGTTACTCATCCTGAACATGAGTAACTATGTAGGGTAGTTTAATTATAACATTTTAACCAGTAATGGGTCTATATGGAATTTTTAATATTTGTTTTTAATTATTCAGAATGATACATGTGGTGAAAGGTATATATTATCTATAATAATTGTATATATAACTAGCCTTGTAATGAGTTTCTACTATATTTGAAATTGAAATATAAATGAAAAGAAAAGCACAAAGAAGGGGCTGTGGAATATGGGCGCTTGGGGAACTGGATTATTTGTATGTCACACTAAAGACCGAAAGTGATGGAGAGCTTTTTATTACAAAGAAAAGACACCCATATAAGAGTGTCTTTTCCGATAGTTTTTTAGCAGAAGCAAGAAGCTCCAACAATGATCAATAAAATAAACAATACAACTAGTAAAGCAAAGCCGCCGCCACAACTACTACAACTACCACCAAATCCCATAATAGTTCCTCCTTTAATAAGAGGGGAAAACAAGGGGTCACTCATGTATTTTAACGGATTCAATTTACTTTATGTTTTTTACGCAATAATTGAGCAGGTCCTTTTGAAAATAAAGAAAAGACACCCTAAGGTGCCTTTCTCCGACTTGAACCATCTTAATTTTAATAATATTGGACTCCCGTCCGAATATTATTTTACCATGTTAAGTTGTTTTTGGAAATATGCCATATCGATAATTACAATACACGTTTTAGTTTTTAAATTATTTATCTTTCTAAAAGTTGAAATTAATAAGAACCCCATAAATGATAAACCATTCCACTAACAAAAAACACTAATCCTAAAAACAAAACAATTAAAGCAAGTACTCCATTTTGATTATGTTCCATAAAATTAGCTCCTTTTAGATTTATTTTTATCCCGCTATTTGTGGGCAGCAGGGCTCCCACCTCAAAATTCAGCTGGAGCAAAGAAGTTAGGTGGGAGCCCTGCGGCCCGTAAACGCCCGATTGGTGAAGGCTAATACTCAGTGGGGGATGAACAAAACCCCCCACTGAGTAAAGTTTCACTTTATATACAAAAAAGCCTTTAGTCGTAATTATGGCTAAAGGCTTTGATCATTATACTTTTTAGTTTATAAAATTTGAAACTGAAAATGTACTAACTTGATAATGAAGCCTGGCTATTAGAATTGAAAAATTTTAGTTTTATTATAATTAATAGAAATGAGAGTAGTGTGAAAATGAATCCGCTCCAAATAAGTTGGTGAATACCTAAGTTTGAAATGAACCAGCCTCCAATAGTTGTTCCTAAAGTAATTCCGAGATTTGAGAATGAAACGAATAGGCTATTACCAAATTCAGGCGCTTCTTTTGCTTCGCTTATTAACCATGTTTGACCAACAATTAATCCACCAGCATGTACGATTCCCCAAATGAATACGATAAAAATCATTGGAACAAGGTAGGAACCTAAATAATAAACCAATATGTAAACAATAGAATATAGGATAGGGAATAATATTACTGTATTTACTATACTTTTTTGCAGGAGACTACCAAATAAATGATTGCCTAAAATCATAACTATGCCAAATATGAATAGCATGATACTGATGAGAGATCCATTCATGGAAGTTACTTTGGCAAGGTACTCAGCGAAGTAACTGTATACGGAAAACATGGCTGCAAAAAGGAATGTGACGGTTAAAATATTCAACCATAATCCTGGTTTGCCGAGTATACGAATTTGTTTGCCGAAAGACATTTTTTCTTTAACAGGCATAGAAGGAAGTAGGATTAGTATTCCAATGAATGCAAGAGTGTTAACAAGCGCTCCGAATAAGAAAGCAATTTCGAGTGAAAATTGGTCTGCAAGGTAAGAGGTTAGTGGTACACCTAAAGCAAAGCCAACAGTAATTCCCATGAAAACTTTTGTAACCGCTTGACCGCTCTTTTCTGGAGGGACAAGTTTAGCAGCTGTTACAAGAGCAATTGAAAAGAAGAGTGGGTGAAGTGCTGCCGGTAAAATACGAAAAATAAGCATGATTTCAAATTGTGTTGTATAAGCGTAGATTATATTTGAAATAACAAATGCAAAAATTGCTGTTAATAAAATTATTTTGCGATTAATACTAGAGACGAGCAGAATTAAAAACGGACCAGAAATAGCAACAACTAGTGCAAATATACTTACTAAAAATCCAGCTTGTGTAGTTGAAATTCCGAATTTTTGAGTGATTTGTGGTAATACGCCGACAATACCCATCTCGGTAGTAATAATTCCGAACACACCTATTGCGAGTGTCAGAATAAGTAAAGGATTTACTTTTTTCATTTATAAAACTCTCCATTCGTATCAGTATTTTGAAAGTAAATTCATTAACAAAGAAGCATTATTACAAGTATGATTGGATGCCAATATTATCTGGACTATGTAATTTTAAATACAATAACAGATATCTAAATAACTAGATATGATATATTAAAAAATTTTCTCCTTTCTATGTTTCTTGCTTTTATAGGTAGTGCAATTTTATAAAAAAATAATTGGATGCCTGTAAAAAAGCAGAATGTGTGAAAGCTAATAATCAATTGATATGTAGATTGATTAGTAGCTTTCATTTTATAATTCGTTTTGAACGTATTCAGAAAACTCTCGTATTGTTTTTTCATTTCGGCGATAGTATGTCCATTTTCCAATTCGGTCAGAGTCTAGTAATCCTGCCTTTTTCATTGTTAATAAATAACTAGAAATAACCGATTGGGCTAAGCCAGTTTTAAGCTGGATATCTCCTACGCACACTCCAACTTGAAAGCTAAGGCCTTGCTCTAGATAAGGTTTTTCATCGAAATGGTTTTCTGGATTTTTCAACCATGATAAAATTTGACATCTTGTTTCATTTGACAATGCTTTATAAATTAATAAAGGTTCCATAAGGATATTATATCTACTTTTATAGATTTGTAAATGGGTTTTGGTGATTTTAAGGGGAGAAGGTATACGTGAGCCCCTTAAATAGGAATGAGGTGCTCTTGATCTGTACCTTTTGTAAAGGACATTCTAAAAAAGATGATTTCTGTATGCAAACAGGAGTCATCTTCTTTAAATTCTATTGATAGCAAGAGTGATTATAGTACGTCATATATTTCTTAATTTCATGTTTTAACTGAACAAACGATTCACATGATTTTATATATGTTTCATCGGTTAAAACACTACGAGGTTTTCGTGTGCAAATGATAATATTGTTAGGTTTAAGCATGTTGTTGCCTAGCTATCAATGGCGGATTCCTAAGAAGAGTAATAATAAAACCCAACTGAAGATTTAAGAAAAATTTTATGTTTACCCCATTTTTTATTTTAAAAGTTTTTCCTATCCTATAAATGAGTTACATCAAGAAGGATACTAAAAACGATAAAGTCATAGATGAAAATGTAAAGTTAGGGGATTCTGCATGGATACAGAAGTTTTGATGAGTTATTTGTATACTTATTTCTTTACTATTATTTTTTGTATTGTGTTTCAAATTGGGTTTTATTTTAAAGCGAAAAGAAATATATCTATTGGGCATTTTCTATGGGTATATGTTTTTCTATTCTACCTTTCGCTAGTATATGGGGTGACGCAAATCGCGACTGTATGGGATATAAGTAGATATGAAACGTGGATTCGTGTAAATCAAATTAACTTGACTCTATTTGATACGGCAGGTAGTACTACGTATCTTTTGAACATTTTGCTGTTTATGCCGTTAGGTTTTTTATTACCGACTATTTGGCCACAGTTTAGAAAAATGACAAACACCGTATGTGCGGGATTCTTTTTTTCATTGGCAATTGAGTTAAATCAATTACTAAATAATAGAATTACAGATATTGATGATCTATTTACGAATACCCTCGGGGCAATTGTTGGGTATGTAATATATAGAGTTTTATTTAAAATGTTTAAAATGATATGTAAAAGAAAGGGGAAAAAGCTTGATACGAACTCTTCTTTAGTCATAAAATACGAAGCTATTTTTTGTTTAGTTTGTTCGTTTGTAGGTGCGATGTTAATTTATTATCCTGGAGACCTGTAAGCTTCCAATAAGATTACGATCTATTCTAGTTCTCCACGCTTAAACACGGTAAAATATGGATAATTCATTGCATTTTCTAACTTAATAGATATAGTTTATGTATTACATGATAGGTAGGTGTAAATATGTTACATGTTCAATTATCTCAATACTTACTAAAAGAGTATCGACCTGCTTTTCATACAGATGAAAAACGAGTGTATATGTTAAAAGATGAAGGATTATCACCGTATCCTATCTATTTAAATCGTCCTATTATGATAGGAGTGGGGACGAATTGGAATCAGCATACAGGATTTGAAGAAATCATTAAAGGATTTATAGGTGCACTTAACAAACTTCCTATGTATATGGTATTTGAAACTTATTTGTGTAGGGACTTTATTGAAGGGTTTTTAGAAGAGAATAAATTCCCGTTTGAGCTGATTTTTACTAATAAGAAAAGGAATACGAACTTTTTTAACGTGTTAATTACTAATAGTGATGATATAAATACACTTATGAAGTATTTCTTCCAATCAGCACGAGATTCTCTTTATACGGTATTAAGTTATTCAGCGGACTGTAAGATTATTAGTAATCGTACTGGTGATATTGAGATAAAGGCTGACAGTTTCTACCCAAGCTTTTCATTTATGTATGATGCGCAAGAATTATTTATTATTGGTGGAGAAGAGAAATGGACAGATATCCATTATATAAAAAGATTTTTTCATCTTGAGCAGATTACAGATGAGCTAACTATTGATGTAAGGAAATGAATTTAATGATGATGAGTGTTTTAATTATATAAGTTTTGGATCTAAGGAATTAAAGTTAGTTAAGCAATTTTGTGTAGGGGAAGGATTATTTATATGTCACACTAAAGACCGAAAGTGATAAGGTGCTGTATAAATAACTAATTTGGATGACTTGAATGTATAAACCTAAAAACTTTCCTTTATGGAGAGTTTTTTATTACAAAGAAAAGACACCCATATAAGAGTGTCTTTTCCGATAGTTTGTTTAGCAGAAGCAAGAAGCTCCAACTATGATTAATAAAATAAACAATACTACTAATAAAGCAAAGCCGCCAGAAAATCCACAGCCGCCACAACTACCACCAAATCCCATAATAGTTCCTCCTTTAATAAGAGGGGAAAACAAGGGGTCACTCATGTATTTTAACGGATTCAATTTACTTTATGTTTTTTACGCAATAATTGAGCAGGTCCTTTTGAAAATAAAAAAAAGACACATTAAGGTGCCTTTCTCCGACTGGATAACCGCATTTCGAAACTGGCGGATAACTTGCAAATAGTATGTATGCTTCGATTTATTTACAGATACCTAAGGTTTATACATTCTTCATATAAGTCAGTACTTTTGATTACTAAACGTTCAATCATCATAATGTTTAGTTTATTGTTACCAACCACTCGCTCTAACATCCGCCTTCAACCACTTCACCCAATCCGAATCTTCTATTTTAAGCAAACTGAGCGAAACACCTTTCATATCTAAAGAAGTGAGAAGGGTACCAACCTTTACGAACTTCACATGTAAGCCTTCCAGCTCACACAAACGGCGAATATCGTTTGCGAAAATGTATTGTTCCATTAATGGTGTCGCACCGAGTCCGTTAATGAGGATGGCAAAGTTGTCACCTTTTCTCCAGCGATAAATGCTTTTTAGTTTGTTCATAAGTTCAATCGCTAATATTTCAGAAGAGGATAGTGCTTCTTTGCGGTAACCTTTTTCGCCATGAATACCAACGCCGTAAAAGACTTCATCGTCGTTTAATGTGAATGAAGCTTTTCCTTGTACTGGATCGTTTGCAGGTGAAAGGGCGACTCCTAATGTGTGTAAGTTTTGGATGACAGATTGGCCAAGTGCTGTTAGTTCTTCTAAAGAATGACCGCTCTCAGCGGCCGCACCTAATATTTTTTGAACGAAAACGGTGCCAGCTACGCCGCGTCTTCTTTTATTAAAAGAAGCATCATCTTCAATTGAAACGTCGTCATTTACGATGATGTGGTCAATTTGTGTTCCTTCTTCTTTGGCGATTTGTTCTGCAGCTAAAAAGTTTTCTACGTCATCTTTAAAGTTTTTAATAATGAATAAAATACTTTTATCTTGTGGCATTAAGCGAGTTGCCGCCACAATTTGTTCCACTGTAGGGGGAGTGAAGATACTGCCGTTTACTGCCGCTGTAAGCATACCTTTTCCTACATAGCCAATATCGGCTGGTTCGTGTCCGCTACCACCGCCGCTTATAATGGCGACATTTTGTTTCATTTCTGCGATATCTTTTACATAAATGATGTTATGTGTTTCGTCGTAATTTACTTTGTCGTTATGTTCAAAATAAAAGCCATGCAGCATATCTTGAACAATATTTTCTACATCATTCATAATCTTTTTCATTGCTTTTGCCACCCTTTAATTACTTTGCTGATTGCTCGAGTAATAGTAGTAATTGATTGTTTATCATATTTTTCATGAGAGAAGACATAATGGATGGATCTATTTCACATTTGCTTTCAATCCAATCTTTTATCGTCCCAACGAAGCCGTGACTATAAAAAGAGGCAATCGTATTTTTTGTCTCATTCGAAAGGCTGAATCTACAGCTCATGGATAGTTCATCAATAATCTTCATATATAAGTTTTTCGTATGCTCAAATAAATAGTGATTAAACGAATTTTGCTCAATGACTTTAAAGGCATTTCGGTAAAATTTTTGATTTTCATAAAAGTAATCAAATAATAAATCGAAAATGTTTTCCCATGTTTCATAATCAAGAAAGTCTATAATATTTTCTTTCGTTTCTTCTTTATAAATCCAGCTTAATAGTTCGAATTTATCTTTAAAATGATAATAAAAAGTTTGTCTACGCATTTGACAGTGTAACATAATATCGCTCACTGATATTTTATGAAACGATTCTGTTTCCATTAAATGTTTCAATGAGTTCGCGATTATCTTTTTAGAAATTATAGAAGAGGTCATCTGAATCATCCCTAGAATGTAGTAATATGAAAATCCTATCTACAAATGAAAGAAGTGTCTTTAGACAGATTGTCCATTTTGTCCGTTTACTATAAAACGCTTTCATTTTACTATGAGTAGTAAGAAGAAGATTTCAAATATATCACAATATATTAAAGGAATTGAGGGAGAATCACAATGAAAAAGATTATAAACAAACCAGAAACATTAGTAATGGAAATGTGCAACGGAATGGTGATGGCTCATCCAGAGCTTGAGTTTTTGAAAAAGTATAAAGTTATTAAGAAGAAAGAAATGAATGAAAATAAAGTAACGTTAATTAGCGGCGGCGGTAGTGGTCATGAGCCAGCGCATGCAGGTCTAGTCGGAAAAGGAATGCTGGATGCAGCAGTGTGCGGAGATGTGTTTGCTTCTCCTTCACAAATTCAGGTATATCAGGCGATTAAAGAGACAGCTAGTAAAAAAGGTACGTTATTAATTATTAAAAATTATAGCGGCGATATTATGAATTTCAAAAACGGTGCACATTTAGCGACTGAAGATGGAATTGAAGTCGACTACGTAAAAGTAGACGATGATATTGCGGTAGAAGATAGCCTGTATACAGTAGGACGCCGCGGTGTTGCGGGAGTTATTTTAGTGCATAAAATTGCCGGCGCAGCAGCGGAAGCAGGAATGGATTTAGGAGCGGTGAAAGCTGTAGCGGAAAAAGCAGCGGCTAACGTGCGTACAATCGGTTTAGCATTAACTTCTTGTACAGTTCCAGCAAGCGGATCACCTACTTTTACACTTGCGGAAGATGAAATGGAATACGGCGTAGGTATTCACGGTGAACCAGGTATTAAACGTGAAAAAACGCTGTCAGCAGATGAATTAGCTAACCGTATGACAAATGATTTAATAAAAGATTTAGGAGTAAAAGATGGTGAGGAAATCGCACTTCTAGTAAATGGTTTTGGCGGCACACCACTGCAAGAACTTTATCTATTTAATAATGCAGTTACGAGAGAATTAGCTGCTAGAAACATTAAAATCAATAGAGTATTCGTCGGTAATTATATGACGAGTATCGATATGGCTGGTATGTCTTTAACAGTGATGAAGTTAGATGACGAGTTAAAAACGTTGTTATCGAAAGAGTGTAATACACCAGCGTTTAAAGTAGATGGACCAGTTGAAAGTGTAGAGTACGTGAATGTGCTTGAAGATGTAGAAGAGAAGGAAGTTTCCTTCGAAATAGAAACAGCGGAAGAGCACGCTGTTATTAAAAATAATGTCATTACATTAAATAACATGATCTATCTCGTTGATAAAATGAGTGACATTATTATTAAAAATGAAGTACCGTTCTGTGAGTTAGATACACATGCAGGTGACGGCGACTTCGGAATGAGTGTTGCAAAAGGATTTAAGCAATTAAAGCGTGAGTGGCATTCTATTTTAGGACAAGAGAATGTAACGATTGGATCATTCCTTG
The DNA here is from genome assembly GCF_002976445.1 of Bacillus sp. MYb56. Lineage (NCBI taxonomy): Bacteria > Bacillati > Bacillota > Bacilli > Caryophanales > Bacillaceae > Bacillus > Bacillus sp. MYb56. Next base: position 189,687 of record NZ_PCOH01000004.1, on the reverse strand, counting down.
ACGGTTGTTCAATGATTATTATGGAACATTGCGGCGGCGCTTCTGGTCCAATTTGGGGCGGAGCATTCCGCGCAGCTAGTAAAGCAGCAGGCGAAAAACGTGAGTTAACAGCCAAAGAGTTCGCTGAAATATTGCAAGCGGCACTTCAAGGCATACAATCTATCGGTGAAAGATCGTTCGGTAGAGGAGCGGTAGTTGGTGATAAAACACTTGTTGATGCACTTGCTCCATGTGTAGATTCTTGGTTAGCTAGCGCTTCAAACGAAGTAGACGTGAAAACTGCCTTTGAAAAAGGAGCAGAAGCAGCGGTTAAAGGAGCAGAGTATACGAAAGAAATCGTAGCTCGTATGGGTCGCGCTGGTACAGTTGGTGAAAGAAGCTTAGGCTATCCAGATGCAGGTGCACATGCGCTTGGAGTTATCTTTACGGAGATTGCGGGTAGTTTGAGATAGTAATTAGAAAGTCCCTCTGCCTTAGGTAGAGGGACTTTTATATTGTATTTTAGATTTAGTTTTTTTGTGATTGCAGCTTATCGATTTTCCAGTGTGCTCCTAGAGGATCTAAAGAGCTTTCAATATAAAACATATATTCATCTGCGGTACTTGGTACTTCAAAAGCTATTTTTAATTCTACCGTTTCATTTGGTTTAACTTGTATATCAGAAGGGTTTTGATCAAGCACCTTTCCTTCATAGGCCTTTCCGTCTTTTTCATCTTTTAAGTTATATTTTAATTCTGATAGTCCAATCGTTTGACCTCGTACATTTTTTACAGAGACATTAACAACGACGGAATCGTTACTAGCATTTAAATATGCATTTTGAACGGCGGTCAAGTAATAGCCTCCCTTAACACTCTCACCAACTAATAAAATACCTTGTTCCAAGCGGCTCATATCTTCTTTTTCTTCAAAATTTATTAATTCTTCATTTTCATTTTTTGCGGTTGGTTCTTCTATTGGACCATTTTCAACGGCACTATCTTTTTTATCTTGTGTGCAAGCAGCCGTAACACTGGCTAATGCTAGAATTAAAGTAAGTAATATGAATAATTTCCTCATAAAATTTATCTGTCTCCTTAAGTTTCTCAATTTGGTGCAACTATACATATTATAAAGAGATTCTATTAAGATTAACATAATGTCTCATTATTGGCTCAAAATAGGGGGTCCTTTAGACACCTTATTCTTGTTTTTTATTAATATGATTGGTGTATTTACTCTAGTTGTAGCGAAATCGTCCGTTGTTATCATTCCTACTGTATCATTAATAAACATCTGCATAATATGTAATTAGTATTATTTTATTCTTTAAATATCTCCGGTTTTTCAACTCTAAATGATTGCACCTCACCGCACTCTAAATAAAATGTGGTTAATAGTTTGGAACGTTTCCCTCCTGAAAAGAATCTACTAGATTCATCCTCACAAACATATGCATGATAAGCAGATCCAACCCTTCCTTCTTTAAATGTAGTAGAACCACAATTCTCGCATCGTTTATTTTTCATGTTACTAACACCTCATTTGATTGATATTTATTTTTCTGTGTTTTTAAGATAGAAGTAAAGCAACTTGGTTATAAATGATGTTTTCGACATGATACAACATAGCCCTTTATATATTCGTAAGTAAAACAACATAATACCCCTATAATTCTCTATAACAATATGATTTTTCATATATCATTTAATGTTTATCGGAAAAATAAGTATTAAAGTATTGAGTTTTATTATTCTGATGATTATAATAAATAAAAAACAAACAATTCTTATGTTGAGAAGTGGAGGGACGGGCCCTATGAAACTTCGGCAACCTCGTTTTAGACGAAAGGTGCCAAATCCTGCAGGTGAAAAAAACACCTGAAAGATAAGAGCAGTTCACTTAGTCAAGAAGGCTACTCTTATTTCGATAAGAGTAGCTTTTTTTATGGCTAAAAGTTAAAGGGGGAATATGTAGTGGAGTATGGTTTTTGGTTACCGATTTTTGGGGGATGGCTTCGAAATGTAGATGATGAATCTATGCCACCTACGTTTGAGTATGCAAAACAAACAGCGCAAGCGGCAGAACAATTAGGTTTTTCAACAACACTTATAGCAGAATTAAATTTAAATGATATAAAAGGTGTTTCAGCACCAAGTTTAGAGGCGTGGACAACTGCGGCAGCACTTGCAGCAGTAACGGATCGATTAGAGATTATGACAGCTGTAAGACCTGGTTTTCACAATCCAGCAGTTACAGCGAAAATGGCAGCGAATATTGATCAATTAAGTAATGGCCGTTTTACATTGAATGTAGTTTCAGCATGGTGGGAAGAAGAAGCGAGACAGTACGGCGGGGTATTTACGGCACATGATGAACGATATGATCGCACAGAGGAATTTGTAACAGTTTTGAAAGAGCTTTGGAAAGAAGAAGAGTTTTCTTATAAAGGGAACTTTTATGAGCTTCATCATACACATTTAAGTCCAAAACCTGTGCAGAAACAAGGCATTAAGATCTATGCAGGTGGTGAGAGTGAGCGAGGAAAAGAAGTAATTGTAAATCACGCGGATGCATATGTAATGCATGGCGGAACAGTGGAAGAAGTATTTGTGAAAATAGAAGATATGAAGAATCGTAGAAAGAAAGTCACAGAGGAGCCATTGCAGTCATTCGGGCTCGCGGCTTATGTCATTTGTCGTGATACAGAAGAAGAGGCGTTAGAAGAATGGAGACGCATAACGGATGTGAAAGACGATGCTTTAGGTTATGCGGGTTACCAAGATTTTATTAGTAAATCGCATTTGGAACAGCAAGTGAAGCTAAATGATTATTCCGTATCTAATCGCGGGTTACGTCCTAATTTAATCGGAACACCAGAACAAATTGCAGAAAGGATACTTGCTTTTGAGAAAGTGGGTGTTACGTTATTACTTTTACAATTTTCACCACAGCTTGAAGAGATGAAACGATTTTCTGAAAAAGTGATGCCATTAGTTGAAGCAAAAAGAAAGGAATTGATTACAAATGAGTAAAATTTACATATTACATGAGAATAAGGAATGGACGAATCATTTAGTGAAAAGGTTGGAAGAACTGGAGTTACCGTATGAGGAATGGTTTTTAGATGCAGGAACGATTTCGTTAGAAAAAGAACCTCCCCAAGGTGTTTTTTATAGCCGCATGAGTGCCTCTTCACATACGAGAGGGCATCGATATGCACCTGAATTGACTGAAGGGGTTCTTGCTTGGCTAGAGGGATACGGACGAACAGTATTTAATGGGTCTCGAGCATTACGCCTTGAAGTGAGTAAATTGAATCAATATGCAGCATTAAGAAATTTTGGGATACAAGTGCCGAAAACAATTGGTGCTGTTGGCCGTGATCATATAGTAAAAGCAGCAAAGGAGTTAGGGGAAGTACCGTTCATTACAAAGCATAACCGTGCAGGTAAAGGCCTTGGTGTTCAACTTTTTCATTCTATTGATGCTTTGGAACAATATTTGGATGGTCCGACGTTTGAAGAGCCCATTGATGGAATTACTTTAATCCAGCAGTATATTGAAGCGCCAGAACCATATATTACACGTTGTGAGTTTGTAGGCGGTCAGTTTGTATATGCAGTTAAAGTAGATACATCAGAAGGATTTGAGCTTTGTCCAGCAGATGCCTGCTCTATTCACGATGCTTTTTGCCCAGTAGGAGAAGAGAGTAAGAAAGAGACGTCAACAAAATTTGAAATTATATCAGACTTCCAAGAGCCAATTATTGAACAATACAAAGAATTTTTGAAAGAAAATAAAATTACTGTCGCTGGTATTGAATTTATTCGCAGTTCGGATGGAACAATTTATACGTATGATATTAATACAAACACAAACTATAATTCTGACGCAGAGTCTGTAGCTAATCAATTTGGTATGCTTGAGCTTGCTAAATTTCTTGGAATAGAATTAGAAAAACAAGTAGAGTCAGTTAAATAATGTTGATTAAAAAATAAGGTTCTGGTGCAAACCTTTGCTAAATTAATAGTATCAGTGTGTCCAAGTTTAAGAGCGTACTTACAAGGTTTTTAGAGTTTTTGCACCAGCAAGAAAAGTATCAGTTTATATTAAAAAACAGCCCAAGTTCGAATAAGGAACTTGGGCTGTTTGTATGTTGTATTTTCTTTCCTTTCCTAGCACTACTCCATCGCATCAAGATAAAAGAACGAGTGATTCCATTGTATGGTTATGTGCAAAACATAAACTAGTAGAAATTTTGTATTTTTTTATCCTACGTATCCCACCCTGCACAAAAAAATATTTCTCAACATTTAATTGTTGAAAAACATTGAATATTCTCTATAAAGAGAATATTATGTTGCTATCGGCAAAAAAAACGATAATTCGCAGACACTGGGGAGGAAATGCATTGAAAAAGAATAAGAAGTTAAAACCATTATCAGTTTTAGCAACAGCGGCAGTACTAAGTAGTAGTTTTGCTTTTGGAAGTCATGCGGCGTATGCTGATTCGCCATCATCTCTACCAATAGATGAGCATTTAATACCGGAGGAGCGTTTGGCAGAAGCGCTAAAACAACGGGGCGTAATTGATCAATCTGCATCACAAGCTGAGACGTCAAAGGCTGTCGAGAAATATGTTGAGAAAAAGAAAGGGGAAAACCCTGGTAAAGAAATCTTGACAGGAGATAGTCTTACGCAAGAAGCTTCTGATTTTATGAAAAAAGTAAAAGATGCAAAAATGAAGGAAAATGAACAGGCGCAGCAGCCAACAGTAGGGCCAGTAGCTGGACAAGGTGCAGGATTGAATTCTAGTAAATTAAATGGAAAAGTACCTACTGCACCAGCGAAGCAAGAAGAGTACAACGGTGCTGTTCGAAAAGATAAAGTACTTGTTTTACTTGTAGAATTTAGCGATTTTAAGCATAACAATATTGATCAAGAGCCAGGATACATGTATTCTAAGGACTTCAATCGTGAACATTATCAAAAAATGTTATTTGGTAATGAACCATTTACGTTATTTGATGGATCGAAGATTAACACATTTAAACAATATTATGAAGAACAATCTGGCGGGAGCTACACAGTGGATGGAACTGTAACGGAATGGCTTACTGTTCCAGGAAAAGCTTCAGATTATGGTGCGGATGCGGGTACTGGCCATGATAACAAAGGTCCTTTAGGGCCGCGCGATCTTGTGAAAGAAGCATTAAAAGCAGCGGTAGCAAAAGGAATTAACTTAGCTGATTATGACCAATTTGATCAATACGATCAAAATGGTGATGGAAATAAAAACGAGCCAGATGGTATTATTGATCATTTAATGGTTGTACATGCTGGCGTTGGTCAAGAAGCTGGCGGCGGTAAATTGAAAGATGATGCGATTTGGTCTCATCGTTCAAAACTTGGATCAAAACCATATGCGATTGATGGCACAAAATCTTCTGTTTCGAATTGGGGCGGAAAGATGGCTGCATACGATTATACAATCGAGCCTGAAGATGGAGCGGTTGGTGTGTTTGCGCATGAGTATGGTCATGATTTAGGCTTACCAGATGAATACGATACGAAGTACTCAGGACAAGGTGAACCTGTTGAGTCATGGTCTATTATGAGTGGCGGCAGCTGGGCTGGAAAAATTGCAGGAACAGAGCCAACAAGTTTCTCACCACAAAATAAAGAGTTTTTCCAAAAGAATATGAATGGCAACTGGGCGAATATCGTTGAGGTAGATTATGATAAACTTCGCACGGGAGTCGGTGTTGCAACATATTTAGATCAAAGTGTTACAAAATCAAAACGACCAGGAATCGTTCGTGTTAACTTGCCAGACAAAGATATTAAAAATATCGAGTCAGCATTTGGTAAGAAGTTTTATTACAGCACAAAAGGAAATGATATTCATACAACACTTGAGACACCAGTATTTGACTTAACAAATGCCAAGGATGCTAAGTTCGATTATAAGGCATTCTACGAACTTGAAGCGAAGTATGATTTCCTTGACGTATATGCGATTGCAGAAGATGGAACGAAGACACGTATTGATAGAATGGGCGAAAAAGATGTAAAAGGCGGCGTGGATACAACTGATGGTAAGTGGGTTGATAAATCATACGATTTAAGCCAATTTAAAGGGAAAAAAGTAAAACTGCAATTTGAGTATTTAACAGATATTGCAGTAGCTTATAAAGGATTTGCGTTAGATAATGCTGCATTAACTGTAGATGGCAAAGTTGTTTTCTCAGATGATGCAGAAGGCGGGCCAGCAATGACGTTAAAAGGATTTACTGTATCTAACGGATTGGAACAGAAAAAAAATAACTACTACGTAGAGTGGAGAAATTACGCTGGTTCTGACACGGCGTTACAACATGCGCGTGGTCCAGTCTTTAATACAGGAATGGTTGTATGGTATGCGGATCAAAGCTTTACAGATAACTGGGTAGGTGTTCATCCAGGTGAAGGATTCTTAGGAGTAGTAGATTCTCATCCAGAGGCAATCGTAGGTACATTAAACGGACAACCGACTGTGAAGAGCAGTACGCGTTATCAAATTGCCGATGCGGCATTCTCATTTGATCAAACGCCAGCATGGAGAGTAGATTCGCCAACTCGCGGTATCTTTGACTATAAAGGATTACCAGGCGTTGCAAAATTTGATGACTCTAAGCAGTACATCAACAGTGCAATTCCAGATGCAGGACGTAAGTTGCCGAAACTAGGATTGAAGTTTGAAGTAGTAGGTCAAGCTGAAGACAAGTCTGCAGGTGCAGTTTGGATTCATCGATAGAATAAGGTGAAACTATGAGAGCTGTCCATAAGTTGGTGAAACTGACTTATGGACAGCTCTTTTCTTATTCTAGAAACGTGGCAGTTTAGTTTAGGAACCAGTTCATTGGAAAGGAAGATATAAAATTTATTTTCAATAAAAACGAGAAATGATATCTCTAGAAAATTTCCTTTTACTTCCACATACGAGGTATAAAACAAAGGGAGAAAGTCAGTAGCGGTCCTGTTATATTCTGCATAGCAGCGATTTATATGTCGAGAAATCAAAATAGATTTATGTAGCATGTCGCTTTAGTTTTAAAAGTAGAAATAAATCAGTAAATTACAATGTAGCATGATTCAAATTCATTGAAATGCATGAGCAAAAATACATTCTCATACGAAATTTTTATTAAATTACAAAATACTTATCAGATTTGATTGTAAGAAATGATAAGTATAATTGATTTTTTATGATGTACAGAAAAAATTAATTATCACATCCCTTTATTTTCACACTAGAACCTAAAAAGAGTTGTGCCTATTAATTATATGAAGAGAGGCATGTAGTGTGTTACTAGACAAAAATACTTGATACACCAATGTTACCTTCACTCACCCTCCTCATTATTATAAGCTAATAGTGGTTCGTACATCATTATAGCGTGATTCTCCGTTACATATTGGTCTTCTATAAACTGTTTCTGTTGAGTATATACTTTACGTTGAATAACATTATGTCGTATATAACCACCCCAGTATGCAGATTGGATTGAGTGTTCTTTTTCATATACTTCATATTGATAAAGCTGCGGATGGGCAATTCTCCACTCACCGATTAAATGCTTATCTGTAATATAAAGGTGAAGTTGATACGATTGGTCCGTTTCATTTTTGATTTGTAAATCCAAATAATTATAAGAACAAGTCGCTCCACTTCCAAATGGTTGGGTCCGCTTGGAATCAGGAAAGACATCAAAACTATGACGATATCGCTCTGTTACTTTCAATGGTGTATGTAAGGTCATCCAATATATTAAATTTGAAAGCTGACAAAGCCCTCCTCCAATGCCTGCTTGAAAAGATCCATAGTGTAGTATCATGCCCTCTACATACCCTTTTCTCCTCGTAGGCTTACCTATTAAACGCCAGTAAGAGAATGTTTCTCCCGGTCTAATGACGATACCATTTAGTTGTTTAATAGCAATCTTCAAATTAACAACTTTATTCTGTTGATACCACATATCTACATCTTTGAGCTTACGAAGTAGTATCGTTCGATGCTGAATCGCTGTATAGGGTAACTTTTCTTGTTGAAACGTTTTTGCATATGTTTTTCCATCTGCTAACCACTGAATGTACCTCTTTGTAGAGTAATACCATGTCCCTAGTAGAATGCGATACTTAGACCGCTGTTTAGGACGTAAGTTCACTAAATTCATTTTATTTCCTCTCTCCATCGTTTTCATATGTTACCATTTCCGTAATTACGATCCCAATCAATTGTCTTATTAATGCCTTTGAATTTACCCAAGTTTTCCCGCACAGAACTGTAATATTAATTGTCGCATTCTCTCGTTTTTTAACTACATTCTTATATGTATATCCATCAATAAATTGTACTTTTCTTAGCTGCATAGTAATTAACATAAATAGATAAGAGACGCAAAAAAACAGTATAATTAATCTAATGGGGACCTTGTTTTTTCCATTTTTCGAATTGCTTATAGTCATGTGAAACTCTGCCTCAATATGATAAATTCAAATAAACACATTATAAATATAAAGGATAACCTTAAATAAAGAATAATGAAAATTAAAGAAATTCTAAAGAATCAATATATTTTTACTAAATATTGATTGATAATAAGTTGTTTTTTGAGACTTTACTAGGTTCTGTTGCAAAGTTTCTTAGCAAATAAAAAGTTAAGTTAATTACAATGAATCATGTTAAAAGGTATGTTCTCAGGATTATATTGTGATTTTAATGGAGATAGCATTGTTTTTTAGGCTACATTTTAGCGAAATAAAAGCTCAAAAATCGATATGTATATTTACAATGTTACATTAGTATTTTTCTTTTTATTTATCCCGCATTAACGGGCAGTAAAACTCCCACCTTAAAATGCGGCTGGAGCAAAGAAGTTAGGTGGGAGATCAACTGCCCGTAAACGCCCGATTGGTGAAGGCTAATAATCAGTGGGGGATGAACAAAACCCCCACTGATTAAAGTTTCACTTTATATATTCGTAAGTAAAATAGCATAATATCAGTATGAATCCCTATAGTGATATGAATTTTTGCATATTTTGAAATTCAGTATACCCTCCGAAAAGTTTTGATTGTATAATGTGTTTTGTCATATTCTTTTAGATTTTTCGACAAAAAATAACAAAAATAGAAGACGTATTGGGAGAATACATTATGTACATAAAACTATTAAAATCAATTACATCCTTATCACTTATTGGTGGTGCTTTATTATATACAAATGGCAGTGATGTGAAAGCTGCTGAAACGGGTGCTTTTTCGGATGTACCTACATCGCACTGGTCCTATCCTGCGATTAAAGACTTAGCGAGTAAAAATATTATTTCAGGTTATGGAAATGGGATGTTTGGTTTTGGTGATGTTGCGACGCGGGAGCAAGTTGCAGCTTTAATTTATCGTGTGTTAGTACCGAATAAGCAAGGTGGTACGTTTAGTAATGATGGTGCTCGTTATGTATTACAAGATGGGTCTACTTTAAATAATCCGTATGGAGATATTCGCTCAGGTTCTACAATGTTTCCGGAAGAGGTTTTAACGTTAACGAAATTGGGGATTTTTAAAGGTGATGGAAATGGCGGTTTTAGACCGAAAGATTCTGTTAGCCGCGCAGAAATGGCGCAAATTATTAAAAATGCGTTCCAAGTTTCAGCTAAACAAAAACATACATTTAATGATGTTCCAAATGGGTTTTGGGCAGAAAACGCGATTAGTGCGGTGCAGTCAAACGGGATTGCATCTGGTACAGGAGACGGGAAATTTGAACCAGCTAAAACGGTAACGCGTGAACAGTATGCACAGTTTTTATATAATGCATTGAAATATAAAAAGCCTGAGGTTGCGGTGCAAGATACAGGAGATGCGGCATTATTAGCAGCATTCAAAAATGAAGTACAAACGCGTATTAATACGTATGAAACGAATATTACACTTCCATATAAAACGAAAAACAGTAATACAAAAGAAGTGATGAATACACTTTTTAACGCATATGAAGAAGTCGCAAATAAAAATGAGTATACAAATTATAATAGATCGAATGTTTCATACTCACTATCTGGATCGCCAGGGAATTATACGTTTACGCTAAATATTACATATCGTGAAACGAAAGAACAAACAGAATATGTGATGAAACAAGCGAAAGCGGTCGTTTCTTCTATTATTCAAATGGGAATGGATGATCATGAAAAAGTGAAGGCAATTCATGATTATGTTGTAAAACATGTTTCTTACGATACGTCTTATAAAGCGTATACAGCATATGAGGCACTCGCGAATCGTTCTGCCGTTTGCCAAGGTTACACACTATTAACCTATCAATTATTAAAAGAAGCTGGAATTGAGAATCATTTTGTAGTAGGAACTGGAGACGGTCAGCCTCATGCTTGGAATTTAGTTAAAATCGATAGCAAGTGGTATCACCTTGATACAACATTCGATGATCCGGTGCCAGATGAACAAGGCCGCGTAACGTATTCTTATTTCAACTTATCTGACGAGCAAATTGCAAGAAATCATGAGTGGAACCGCGTGGACTATCCGCAAGCTACAACAAACTATTATAGTACATTAACAAATAAAATTGCGACAGGTGGTACGAAAACACCTGCATATCAGCAAATATTGAAAGATACAAAGTTAAATTATTTAGGAAATGAATATATCGCAAATAACTATAATGAATTCAAAAATAAAATGCAGCAACGTTATAGCACAAAGTCAGCAAAGATTGAAATTCTTTATAAACAATCAATGGACGGTTCACTGCAAGATGTGAAAAAAGTAATTGGAGAAATCGGTTATCCGCAAGGAGCGAACCGTGTTTCTTATAAAGCTGAGCCGTATAATGTGAAAGAAGGATATTCTTTAGTGACGATTACGTTTATGTAAAAAAGAAACCTAGATCCTATGAGATCTAGGTTGTTTTTTTGTACCTAAATTTGACATGTACAGTTAGACTGTATAAAATAAAACTATACAGTTCAACTATATAGTTTAGCTATATATTAATCGTTACACTGGAGGTCTTTATGAATAGAGATAAAAATTTACCATTAACGGAAACAACGTATTACGTTCTTTTAGCTTTATTAGAGCCAGCACACGGATATTTAATTATGCAAAAGGTTGAGGAACTTAGTAATCATCAAGTGAAAATCGCAGCGGGTACATTGTATGGTGCGGTTGAAAATTTATTAAAGCAACAATTAATAGAATCGGTAAAAAGTGAAGATAAACGAAGAAAAGTGTATGTCATTACTGAGCGGGGGAAAGAAGTATTACATTTAGACTTTATGAGGATGCAGCACATTATTGGGGTTACAAAAAGCTTATTAAATGTATAGTTAGGAGGAAGCGAAGATGTGGAGATTGAAATTCTTTTTAGACTTTGAGAAAGAGGAAAAATGGTTAGAAGAGATGGCTTGGAAAGGCTATCAACTAAAAAGTAATACATTTGGTTATAAATTTAAAATCGCAGAACCAGAGGATGCGACAATTAAAATAGATTATAGAATATTTTATAGACGAAGTGATTTTATTAATTATTGTACGTTATTTGAAGATAGCGGCTGGAAGCATATAGCCGGTAAATGGTGGGCAGGCACGCAATATTTTAAAAAGATAGATGAGGAAAGTGAAGATGACATTTTTTCAGATCAAATGTCACGAGCAGGGAAGTATAAACGTTTATCTAAGACATTTTTAGAATTAGCAATATGTTATTTTCCTCTATTAATGCTATTTATGTTTAATAATACAATTGATTTAGGAGTGATGTTAAATCCGAAAGGCCTATACTATACACCAGGATTATGGGATATGCACGGCGCAGCATTTTTAGGATCATTCTTATTTGAAACGCCATTTGCATTAATGAGGGGCATTTCATGGTTGTTTATCCCAGCTGCGATTGGTATGCTTTTCTTTTTCTCATATAAAGCAAATCGATTGTATGAAGAGAGAAAATACTAGGAGGACCCCCTTAAAGCTGATGCTTTGAGGGGGGATTCTTTTGAATTTGTAAATGGTGTACTTGGTTAGCTTGATGGGCATGGGGTAGAGTCAGGAAAATGCGGATTTACAACGCTAAGAAAGTTTCAATGGTCTTAGAGAATCTAATGAGACCACTTTCTTTGAATTAAAATGGTATTCTCCTAGTAAATTGATATGTTCCCAACCTAAAGGTGACATATGATGCAATCAGTCTTCATTAAAACTACCTATCCGTTTTTGATATTTAACTGCTTTTGTTAGATGTAAAGTATTCCAGATACTGATGGCATTGATAATTATGTTTAAGGCACTGGCCCTTTGCAATTGATGCTGTATGGTTTGTTCCCTAAGCTCACCTTGTTTTCCGAAGAAAATAGCTCTTGCAAGTCCATTCATGGCTTCTCCTTTAATTCGAATGGTGGCAGCACCTTTTATTAGAATTGTCCCCTTGGTGTAACAAATGCTTTTTTGTAAATAATATGTTTGTTAAACAATTAATTAAGGGGGACTTGTATGCCACAGGATCGAAAAGCAGAAGTTCAAAACGATGCATACGAAGGAAAAGAGATCATGCCAGATAATCTACAATATCTACCGCGTCACGTGCAAATGGAGCTGCCTCACGAATTTTCTGTAAATCCTCTGTTTGCCCGCGAAGGAGAATCAGTCGTTCCGCGCTTTCACATGCCTGATGAAGGCATGTTACCAGAAATAGCGTATCAAATCGTCCATGATGAAATTGCTCTTGATGGCAATGCCCGCTTGAATCTTGCAACATTCGTTAGCACATGGATGGAGCCTGCCGCAGAGCACTTATATGCCAAATCATTCGACAAGAACATGATTGACAAGGATGAATATCCACAGACAGCCGAAATTGAGGAGCGGTGTGTCCGCATTTTAGCAAACCTCTGGCATTCGCCCACTCCCCTTACGACTATGGGCGTTTCAACAACTGGATCGTCGGAAGCATGTATGCTCGGGGGGCTTGCGTTAAAGAGACGCTGGCAAAATGCACGCAAAAGCGAAGGGAAGCCGGTGGATCGGCCCAATATTGTGTTTAGTTCTGCTGTTCAAGTCGTGTGGGAAAAATTCGCGAACTATTGGGAGGTTGAACCACGCTATGTTAAGGTTAGCCCAGAGCATCCCCGATTGGATCCTCAGGGGGTCCTCGCTGCCGTGGATGAAAATACGATTGGTGTGGTACCGATTCTCGGTGAGACTTATACCGGGGTTTACGAACCGGTTGCCGCCATTGCGAAAGCGTTGGACGATTTACAGGAGAGGACGGGCCTCGACATTCCCATGCATGTGGATGCGGCTTCGGGGGGATTTATAGCACCGTTTCTTCAACCAGATTTAGTCTGGGATTTTCAATTACCGAGGGTGAAGTCCATCAATGTATCCGGACATAAATATGGATTAGTCTACCCTGGGTTGGGTTGGATAATTTGGCGGGAAGCTGAAGATCTCCCTGAGGATCTAATCTTCCGCGTCTCCTATTTGGGCGGGAACATGCCGACTTTTGCCCTGAATTTCTCTCGTCCTGGCGCACAAGTGCTCCTGCAATATTACAATTACCTGCGTTTGGGGAAAAGTGGGTACTATGATGTCCAAAGGGCTTCTCAGAAAGTCGCTCTTTTTCTTAGCAAGGCGATTCAGAAGATGGAACCGTTCGAACTTTTGTCCGATGGTTCGGATATTCCGGTTTTCGCTTGGCGACTGAAAGATGGTTACACATTAAACTGGAATCTTTATGATTTATCTCGACAATTGCGTGTGTTCGGCTGGCAAGTACCCGCCTATCCATTGCCTCCAGATATGGAAGCGGTGACGATTATGCGCGTTGTGGTTCGAAATGGATTTTCCATGGATCTCGCGCATTTATTTTTGAGGAACCTCAAACAGACCGTTGCCTTTCTGGATTCCCTGGACGGGCCTATGCCACATGATACGAAATGTGATAATGGGTTTCATCACTAAATGAAAAAAGCCTAATTTCTTCATATTTAATTGAGAAATTAGGCTTTTTAATATTGAAATTTCCTTAACGTTGTAAATCAGCATTTTTCTGACGCACCCCATAAAGAAAAGACACCCATATATGAGTGTCTTTTCTAATAGTTTGTTTAGCAGAAGCAGCTAGCTCCAACTATGATTAATAAAATAAATAATACAACTAATAAAGCAAAGCCACCGCCACAACTACTACAACTACCACCAAAGCCCATAATAGTTCTTCCTCCTTTAGATAAGAGGAGAAAACAAGGTGTCACTCATGTATTTTAACGGATTCAATTTACTGTATGTTTTTACGCATGAATTGAGCAGGTCCTTTTGAAAATAAAAAAAGACACACTAAGGTGTTCTTCTTATGTAGGGCGGGAAGACATCGGCCTTCCTTTCGGGTTGCCATCAAGGGATTCAGTCGAGTTACGTATAAATTGCATCAAAAATGTAAATCAGCATTTTTCTGTTGTTGTCCTTTATTAAGACTTTGTCTTATAAATAATTCTGCAATGATTAAATTTGGCACCCACGCTAACCAAGCAATAACAGCATAACTAAGTTCGAAATGCTCCAGTCCAAATAGCAATACAAATAAAGGTAGCCAAATTCTTAATGTAACTGCCGCAAAGGTTAAGGAATAATTTCTGATCATCCAATTCCGATGGTCTTGAATTTTTTTATTCTTAACTTTGTTTAATGCTTGATATGCCGATGTTAGCCAAAATACGGATAACAAACCGAAACCAAGCTTTCCTACTAATCCTCCCGTAGCGTAAAAGGATAAATAAAGTCCTGAAACGCAGCCAAATAATACACCAATCATATAGATTTTTCCAATCATTCGATGGCGACTGATATTCTTTTCTCTAAATTTTGTGGATAATGTAAAAGGACCAATTATTAATGCTACTAAACTAGTTGCAATATGTATAAATAACATAATGTACCAAAATGCACTCATTTTAGATAGAAACATAAGCTTCATTTGAACAAACCCTGCTTGAAATCCATCCATAATAAAATATTGGAAAACAGCATAACCAGCTACTAAAATAGCTAAAAAAGTAAATATAAACCAAGTTTTTTTATTCATAATTTCACCACCTCCTTACAACATTTAAGGGAATTAGAACATATATTGCTGTTTATCTAGGGTTAAAAGAGAACTTAATTAACTTCTTTTACTTCTTTCGGCAGGGCATCATGTTCAATTCAGTTTTCGACTAAGCTATTAAACAGTTCAGGATTTGCTAAAGAAATTCCATGATTAATTTTAGAAATAATACCACCTAATTAATCATACAACAAAAAAGGATTTTCTGGTGAATTTATCCATATATTCCATATTTGTTATTAGCAATTATTTTCTCAATAATCAATTTAGGAGTAGGTGTCACGGTTCCAGTAATGACCGCAATAGTTATGCAAGCAGCAGGCCCATCTTATGCAAATATGGCTGGAGCAACCTTAAATGTAAATTGACACCAGATAATTGCTCGTTTAGTAGGGGTACCACCTCATCGCCATCAAGTTAAAAAAATTAATTATCCCCCAAAGCGAAAAAAACGAGCTGAATTCACATAAATAACTGTAGAGAGATAAAAATTTCGTTCTGGGGGTACTATAAAATTTTAGCTTGATGGCGGATGGTGTAGCACCAACAAAACGCGAATTTCGTACGTTAAGCAAAGTTTTTAAAAGAAAAAGCCGTTTTTCTGAACATGTGAGAGCTATATAGTATTGTAGGTGGAAAGTATATCCAGATAATTCAAATCGGTCCAAATTAATGTAAACGTCAAATAACCCCAAAATAAACAATAAAAGTTGATTTTGGGGTTATTTTTTGTTGGCTTTACTTTTTTTCGGTACTTTGCATATCGATGGTAAATCCGTTGACCACGGTAGGACTTTATTTCAAACCCACACAAGAAAAATTAGATTACCTGCACACTAAAAAGTATAGCGAACAGGTAATCTAGGTATTTTGAGATTAATGAAAAGCTAATTTATTTTTTGAATTCTTCCATCAATAATAGGCTGAATTGGTTCTTTTGCTTGTTTTATATAATCTACTAATGCTTCAAAATCAGTTGGTCCTGTTTCAGCATCTTTCCCATTTTTAAAGGACACAAATCCATCTCCACCTGAAGCTAGAAATGCGTTCGCAACGACGCTGTAAGTTTTAGAAGGAATAATTTCTTCTCCATTTGTTAAGCGAATACTTGTGACTTTTTCTCCATTTGGCTTGTTCGCATCCCAAGTGTATTGGATCCCTGAAATTTGAAGCATTCTTGTTATGTCTTTTTGCCATTGTTGATTTAAAATATCACGAATGTCTTGACCCGTTAAATTAACTTTTATTAATTGATTTCCGAATGGTTGAATGCCATATACCTCTCCCCATGTAATATCACCAGCATCTAAGTCATTACGAATACCACCAGGGTTCATAAGAGCAATTTGGGATTGCATTGTTGCACGCTGAGCATCAGTGATTAAATTGCCGAGAGTAGATTCGCCGGCCATATTTTGTTTTCGATCTAGTGGAGCTGTAGATTTACCAACAACCTCATTGACAAGAGGTGCGATTTTTTCTTGATATTTCTCCATCTTTTTCTTTATTTTTTTATCAGGCTCTATGCCTTCATGGTAGGTTGTAATAATTTCTGCTTTTTTCTCAACAATATCTTTTGTCTTACGATCAATCTTTACATCAACATCAGCAAAAGCCATTCCATAAGAATTTGCTTGTACGACAAGTTTATTATTAACAGTTCCATTTACATAGGTGTGGCTATGCCCCCCAAAAATAACATCGACTTCTGGATCAGTCTCATTTGCTAGTCGGACGAGATCACCATTTGTTACGCCGTTCTCATCTGTTGTACCTCCGTTATGTGCAAGAACAACGATAGATTTAACGCCAAGTTCTTTTAATTTCTTTACGGATTTGTTAATGGCTTCAACTTCATCTGTAATTTCTACATTCTTTAGCATAGTAGGCATAACAAGGTTAGGAACATCTGTTGTTACGACTCCGATAAAGCCAACAGGAACTCCTTGTACCTTTTTTATAGTAAATGGTGGTAAAAATAGACGACCGGTGGATTTATTATAGAAATTTGCGGCAACATATGGGAATTTTGCTCCTTTAAAATTCCCTGTTTTTTCATGGTATCCACCATAAATAAGGCGGTGCATTTCTTCAATACCTTCATCAAATTCATGATTTCCTATGGTTCCAACATCAAATTTTAAATCATTTAGAAATTCAATCGTGGGTTCGTCTTGTAATAATGCTGAAACAGGAGGACTTGCTCCAACAACATCGCCAGCATGAACCTTTAATGTATTCGGATTTTGTTTTTCATGATCACGTAAATAAGCCGCTAAGTACTCGATTCCCCCTGCATCTTTATTGTTAATTTTCTTTACAGTGTCTAGTTGCCCATGAAAATCGTTAATACCGAGCATTTGTACATCTATGTAGCGGTTTGGTTCTGTAGTTGCTTGAGCTGGAGGCGCAGCAAATACACTTGAAAAAGTAACTGTACTTAATGCTAAAGCAACTGGAATGATTTTTTTCAACATAAAATTTTCTCTCCCCTTATTACAATCTGACATCATTCGGTATAATTTTAATAGATTAAGAAGATTATTTCTATAAAAATTCTACTAATTATAAAAATTAATAAGATTTTATTGTTTTCCGACAAAAGACTCATTCCTCAAAAATGTGAAGGTGTGAAATACCAATTTTAGGTAGGAGGTGAATATCGGTATGCATGAGCCTACGTTTTTTTGATTAGGATATAAAGAAAAAGTGCCACCGGCACTCCAAACATATATATAATCAAAACGCACACCATTGGAGCCAATGGCATGCGCTACATAAATTGTTAGATATTCGCACACATCTGTTTTACAAACTATTCACAGGAAAACAGATTCATATAGATGAAATGACAGAATCAGAGTAAACGTAAAATAGGGTGAGTGCAAAATTATGGATGTTACTTTTACATTGTTCTTTGTGAGGCAGCCTTACACATCCGTCAACTTAAGAAATTGGTAGTTCTCCAAAACAAAGAAAATAAGCTAAGTTCTTATAAACAACTGTAAAATAATAAAATTTTCGTTTTGGGGACACTTCAAAATATTAGCTTGATGGACGTGTGGTACTACACCAAATAACAATAAAATCCTTCGAAAATTAATATAGTTTTTTAAAAATAGAGATGATATGATGGATAATCATACCATTTTTTTCACTTCATGCATGATTTTACAGTAGGATACCTCTATATTAAGATGATGTAAATAAGAGGGTATATTAGTAACAGGGGGAGAATAATGAAAAAGTTATTACAAGAAATTATAAATTGGATTAGTATGACCGATGAACAGATTGTTATTGGCATTTCAGGACACGGTGCTGCCGGAAAAACAACGTTCGCCAATAAGCTCATAAACCAATTAAATCAAAATAAAGTGAGTTATATTAATACAGATCCATACATTGTTAGTTCAAATGTACGAAAGTATACAAATATCCACTATACATATCAGAATGAAAATCATTATGATAAAATGACAGCTTGTCATCCATCAGCCCATCATTTGTCTGCGTTAGAAAGAGATGTTCAAATGGTAAGAGCTGGTTTAGATTTTTATACAATGGATACACATTATATAAAAAGTGAGTTAATTTCTACGAAAAATAAGGTGACGATTGTAGAAGGAATGAGTGTCGCATTTATTAATCCAAATTTATTTGATTTGAAAATTTACTTCTATACAGATGGAGAAACAGAATTAATGAGAAGGTCTAGCCGTGATATTATTGAAAGAGGAGCCGATATTAATTACTTAAGGAAGTCTCATGAAGAACGTCGGATTCAGTATGAAGTGTTTATGCATCCATATAGTCAACGTTTTGATATTATTATCAAAAATTCCAATGAAACAATATGTTTAGAAAAAAATACATTTGAGTTTTATAAAGTTTAAATGCAAATACTTTATTTACTAAAATAGCAAGTTAGTGAATAAATTGTTCATATTTTTTCGGAAGGAGGTTAAGCAATGAGAGCACCGTATCAAGTATTGATATTTCCTTATATAAAAACTGACGATTCCATTCAATATGCCATTTTTAATCGAAGTGATTATGGTTATTGGCAAGGAATAGCTGGTGGTGGAGAAGATGGTGAGACTCCTATTGAATCAGCAAAACGGGAAGCATTTGAAGAGGCTGGTATTACAAGAGAAAGTCCATATATAAAACTAGATTCTGTGTCTTCACTACCAGTAGAGGATGTAGTTGGTGAATTTCTTTGGGGCGAAGATGTTTATGTAATAAAAGAATTTTCTTTTGGAGTTAAAGTTCCTACAAAAAATATTAAATTATCTAAAGAACACTTCAATTATAAATGGCTGTGCTTTGAGGAAGCCGTAACGCTTTTAAAATGGGATAGTAACAAAACGGCTTTGTGGGAATTAAACAAAAGGCTGTTAAAATAATTAAAGTGTTAGTTAACAAAGCCGATAGTGGAGCGAGAATTAAACAACTTAAAAAAGCTTTGCTACATTACCTATGTAGCAAGGCTTTTTTCTTAGCGTACGAAATCGCGTTTTGTTGGCGGCACCCCGCTAAGAGCATGCAAGATTTTATACAGTTTTTCGGCTAATCCAATAACAAACGAGAACCCGAAAACCCGCGCCACAATAGAAATGTATAAAAAGATGTATAGAATGATAGAAAAAGAAAAAGGCGGATTCCTTGTGAGAGTAAGGGTCCGCCTATTTCCTTGCTACCGATAATGAAACGTTATGTTAACCTAGCATGAATATGATATACAATAAAAATATAAAAAGGAGGTAATAAATTCGATGAATATAAAAAAGATGAATAAAACCACTGTGATATTATCTTTTGCTTTGATGCTTGGTATTGTAGGAATATATAGTACTGTATTAACTCAAAAAAGTACCCCTATTGTTCCTGAAAAGATTGAAGTTGCAGAATCTATCTCAACAAAAGAAAATAAGACAGAAAAGGTAGGGTATTCAGAACTAATTTCTGTAAAAAAGTCAGATAAGGATAAATTTACAGAAGAAGGTTGGAAAGAAGTTTTAAAAAAAATTCAAAGTGGAGAAGTTTATTGGGAAAAGTAAAAGAGATATTATGAATTATTACTAATCTTAAATAAACGATAAGTTAATTTCCGTTAACGAGAATTATGTAAATAAGCTATCCATATGGGCGGCTTATTGTTTTTTTGCTTAGCGTGTTTTTTTCAAAATGCTAGTGGTACCTGTAAAATGATAATAAAGTTATTTAATTTTAAAAGCTCAACCAAGCATAACCCCGTTCTAAATTTAGGACGGGGTTAAAAATATAGTTGTTTAATTTTTAAAGTAAGGTATTTCACTACACTAAAAAATATAATAATAAAGTCGTTTAAAAATCTAATTTTTATTCAACAATAGCGCCCGATTGTGGAAAATATGTAACTTCCTTTTATATGTTGATCCAAAGAAAGTAACTGAATTATTGATTTAAATCCATATATTATTTTCAGCAGTTAGTTTGGAATTAGTTTCACCAGTGTTGACTACACCTTTAGGCTCTACCAGCATTATATGGCATTCCTTTTCAGCATAAGGCTTATGCTCCACACCTTTTGGTATCACATACATTTCTCCTTTGGAAAGTTTAACCTGTCCATCGCGGAATGTGATGGACATCTCGCCGTCTATCACGATGAATACCTCATCGGTGTCTTTATGATCGTGCCATACAAAATCCCCCAGAATCTTAACTAACTTAAACTGATAGTCATTCATTTCACCAATGACTTTGGGCGACCAGTGTTCACTGAATTTGGACAGTTTCTCGCTTAGATTAATAGCATTATAATTGATATAAATCCCCCCAGAACTATTCTTACCCTTATTTTACAACTTCGATAGATTAATTACTATTTTGATTAAGATCTCAAAAGTTTCTGCTGATCTTCCACAAAATGGCCCGATTGTTGAATAAAACTTAGATTTTTAAACAACTTTATTATTTTTTAAGCGACTTTATTTTAAATTAAACAACTTTTTTGTCACTTTACAGTACCCCTGATTTGAAAAATTCACTTTACTGTATATAGCAAGAACCCTGTTATCTCCACTTATAAGTACACTTGTAAATATATTTGCAAGTGTACTTATAAGTGAATTATTTGTATTCTTGTCTATATAATTTAAACGAATAAATAGCTCCAACGAAGAATACAAAGGCTTCAAATAATATAAAGATTTGACGGAAATTCTCAATATCTTTACCAACTAAAGAAATAAATATAGCATTCATTAGAATTTGAGTAGTAAACATACGAGAAGTAATTTTTAAATAAATAGGATTTGTTCTTTCATATGGTTTACCAATTTTTTTGTAAATAATAATAAGTGCAATTACTGAACCCAAAAATAGAAGTGCTGTAAGTCCTACAACGATATTGAAATTGCCTGTACTTTCTAACATCCATTTATTTAATAGATCAATCATTATTATCTTCCTTTCCTACATAAGAGAATATTTCGTTCTTCTTTTTCACTATAATAAAAAATGAAAAAGGAAAACATCGAACTTTCTTACAAACATTCGTGCATTCTTACAGTTTTGTCACTTTGTAAATGTATTCATCGTCTTGCCTTTCGCTATTTTCTTTGAAAAACATAGTGAATTACGAGAAAGAGTGCTACAAGATCAACTTCAAAGAAGTAGTGCACTAAACCTCTTAATTAATGCAATTAGTATGTGGAATATTATTTATTTAAGTGAAGCAATAAAAGCTTTGAAGAAAAAAGAACAATTTGATGAAGAATTATTAAAACATAGTTCTCCAGTAAGGTGGGAACACATTAACTTTCTAGGAGAATACCGATTTAGCAAAAGAGAAAGTGCACCAGTAGACTCTCTACAATCACTAGAAACAACTAAACAGTAAGAAACCGATGATCTCTTAGCGTACGAAATCGCGTTTTGTTGGCGGCACCCCATGCCCATCAACTTAAGAATTTAGAACTCCCCCAAAAAATTATGAGTTTTTTGTTACAAGTTATCACAAAATTTTCGTTTTTTGGGTAGTTTTATTTTCTTAGCTTGATTGCGATGAGCGGTACCCCATAAAGGCCCCTGATACATAATTGATGTTCTGCCATTTGTAGAAAACAATCCACTTATACCATTTTAACAAGAAGAAATATCTCGTCCATGTTGTAATATTGGCTTACGTTAAGCTTGTGAAAAAAACATATTCATGTATAATACAATTGATGTATGATACATTAGTTGTGGGAGGGTGACCTTTTTGAAAAGAGAAGATGCCTTAAAACTAAGAACAGATATTAAGAAAATGATTATAATAACTGGGGTTTTTGAATCTCAAAATTTGCCCAATGGACCATTTGAAAAACCTTTACCAACTTCTCAAATGATGGCGTTAGAGGAACTAGAGGTGGAAAAATTAACTGTTTGGCAACTATCCAATAAACTTAGATTAGAGACTTCAACTGTAAGTAGATTGGTAGATAAGTTAGTAAAAAAGGGGCTTATTTATCGTGAAGTAAATGAAAAAAATAGAAGAGAACTTTTTCTGCACCTCACAGAAAAAGGTCACATAACTGTTAATTGCTTAAGAGAGCAATCCATTACATTTTATCAAAGTATTCTCAATAATTTATCAGAATCAGAACAAAAAATAGTTGTGGATGGTTTTGAATTATTTATTGATTCTATTTCTAAGCCTTTTGATTAGAGTGAGGTAAATCATAACATTTGGAGGGTAAAATGAGTTTGGATTTTGAACGTCCTATTATTGAATTAAAAGAGAAATTTGATGAATTAAAGAAAATTATGAAAGAAAATAATGTAGATTTATCGCCAGAAATTCATGTATTAGAAAAACGTTTAAATAAAATGCAAGATAAAATTTATTCTAATATTACACCTTTTCAACGAGTTCAAATTGCAAGGCTACGTAACCGGCCCACGACATTGGACTATATACCTTTATTGTTTACAAACTTTCTCGAACTTCATGGTGATCGATTATATGGTGATGATAAAGCAATGATAGGTGGTATTGCACAATTTAAAGGGATGCCCGTTACGGTTATTGGTCATCAAAGAGGTAGAAATACAAAGGAAAATATAGAAAGAAATTTTGGAATGGCACATCCAGAAGGTTATAGAAAAGCGCTAAGACTTATGAAACAAGCTGATAAATTTAATCGCCCTATTATTACATTTATTGATACAATAGGCGCCTACCCAGGGAAAGGGTCTGAAGAACGTGGAATTTCTGAAGCGATAGCTCGAAATCTATTTGAAATGGCTACACTTAAAGTGCCAATTGTTTGTATTGTAATTGGAGAGGCATCAAGTGGTGGAGCTCTTGGCATTAGTGTCGGTAACCATATCCATATGTTAGAGTATTCATGGTACTCGGTAATTTCGCCAGAAGGAGCAGCATCTATCCTATGGAAGGACGCTAAGTATGCTCCAGAAGCTGCTGAACATATGAAAATTTCAGCAAAAGATTTAAAACATTTAGGAATTATTGATGAAATCATTCCTGAAATTAAAGGTGGAGCACAAAATGATATAAAATCACAGGCAAAAGTGATTGAATCTGTAATCGAATCATCTCTAAAAAAATTGATACTATTATCCTCGGAAGAGCTTATACAACAGCGGTATGAAAAGTATAGACAAATAGAGAATTATAAATGAAAATATTTAAAGTCCGTATTACATTTCGGAGGATTTTCGCAAAAAAATTCTAAATATTTTGTAAGTAACCTCTTAAACTGGGATATGCTGATACTATTACTCTACAAAAGGTGTGTGATCGGTATGGAAAAGGAAAATTTGTTCAAATGGAAGCATTATCACATACCCATCAACTTAAGAAATTGATTGTTCCCCAAAACGAAAAAATGAGCTGAATTCTCATAAATAACTGTAAAAAGGTGAAAATTTCGTTATGGGGGGTATCTCAAAAGCTTAGGTTGATGGCAATGTGGTGCTCCCCCTGTTAGTAGTAATTTTAATATCACTATGGATAAA
The DNA here is from genome assembly GCF_002976445.1 of Bacillus sp. MYb56. NCBI lineage: Bacteria > Bacillati > Bacillota > Bacilli > Caryophanales > Bacillaceae > Bacillus > Bacillus sp. MYb56. Next base: position 165,530 of record NZ_PCOH01000004.1, on the reverse strand, counting down.
TTACTTTTAAAACTTTACTTCCGAGAACGATAATTATGTAAATAAGCTGTCCATATGGGCAGCTTATTTTATTTTTTGTTTAGCACGGGGATCTTTTCCGATAGTTTTTTAGCAGAAGCAAGCAGCTCCAACGATGATTAATAAAATAAACAATACAACTAATAAAGCAAATCCTCCAGCGAAGCCCCAGCCGCCACAACTACCACCAAAGCCCATAACAGTTCCTCCTTTAGATAGGAGGGGGAAGACAAAGGTTCACTCATGTGTTTTAACGGATTCAATTTACTTTATGCATTTATGAATGGAGCAGGTCCTTTTGAAAATAAAGAAAAGACACCTTATAAGGTGTCTTCCTTCGATTTGAAACATTTTAAGTTTAATAATATACGGTCTCGCCACTGACCTATTAGGCTGGAATTTTATAGTGTTTCTGAACAAAATTTTGTGCTAATTTTGAATCCTTAAGTTGATGGCGATTCTTTTACCTTTTGTCATTTTTAAAGAAATCCTTCATCATTTTAGCGCCTTCAATGTTCAATGTCACACCTTCTACTTTATCTTTCTTCTCATCTTTAGCAATCGTAATTTTCTCCTTATTATCAACCCATACAAGAAACTCTTCTTTTGCGTCATCTTTATATGTAACGGTAATAGTAGAATGTGCAGATTCTCTCTTTTTTTGATCTAATGTGATTGTTTTTGGTGTTCCGTTTTGGACTGCTGAAGCGATTGATTGTATCATTTCCTCGTTATCTGTTTGAGATTTGGAACTAGTATTACTTGTTGTTCTAAGCATCTCAATGTTGGTAATGTCTGCAGAGTTTAATTGAATGGTATTTTTCGTATTTTCTTGCTTAGTTGTTGGAGTATTGTTTGTAGTAGAAGTGCTTGTACAACCTATTAAAGTGAAAGATAGAACACTTAGAGCGCATATAGATATGATTTTTTTCATAGTATCCCTCCTTACGTTTAATTATAACAATTTTCTGTTATTTTAGGTAGTTATTGTAAGGAGATCATTTTGTAAGTCGTAGGGAGACATGTTTACTAGTTTTAATGATGTTCGTATGAATAATATGAAGCGTATATATGAAAAATATGCGGTTCATTCTCTATCAAAATCAAAATTCACATAATTTTTTTCATATTTTATGTTTAACATTTCGAAAATGGGTGTATTACATATAATATAACAAATAATTCATTTTAGAGGAGGAAGTTAAAGATGGAAACGAAGTATAGTAAACCTTTTGTATATGAATTTATTACGGAGAAAGAGGTCATGAATGCGGCGAATGATCTAGTGAAGAAAGGAATCGACCAAAAAGATATTTACGTATTAACACATGAGAAAGAAAGGACAGATAGAATCGCAGACAATGCAGACGTGAATACAATTGGAATAAAAGAAGAGGGACTTGGGACAAGTATTATTAATGTCTTTCAAAAAACGGGAGATCAGTTAAGAAATAAGATGCAAGAGTTAGGACTTAATGAGGAAGAAGCTAACTTTTATGAAGAAAAGCTGGATGAAGGAAAAATCTTGTTATTCGTTAAGGATTTAGAAAGAGTCGGTGAATGGTTACAAGAAAGAAGATGCACGTATTCTATTTAAATTCATACTCTTTAAATCTACAAATCTATTACGAAAAGGAGATTGGAAATATGAGTGAGAGCGGGCTAAAAGAACAAATTACTGGTAAAGTTGAAAAGAAAAAGGGACAAGTAAAAGAAGGAATTGGTGAAGTTACAGAAGATAGAGAGTTGAAAAATGAAGGGAAGTGGGAGAAGACGAAGGGAACTGTAAAAGAAAAAGTCGGAAAAGTGAAACAAAAGATAAGTGATGGATTGGATAACAAAGAATAATACATGTTTATCAAGCTTTGGTTAAACGCCAAAGCTTGATAAATCCATTATAAAAATATACAGGAGGTCTAATTGTGGGACTTATTATTACGTGTATTGTAGGTGGACTTATTGGTATGTTAGCTGGAATGATTACAGGAAAAGACTTTCCTTTAGGTATAGTTGGTAATGTTATTGCCGGATTAATCGGATCTTGGGTAGGTAGTGCGTTATTTGGTCATTGGGGTCCTGAATGGGGAGGTATTTTTATTCTTCCAGCGTTATTAGGTGCAATCGTCTTTATTTTAATCGTTACATTCTTTTCTAGAATGCTACGGAAAGCATAAGTATTATAATGAATAGTAATCTTAAGTTTATTATATGTAGCTATAAAGTTAATAAACTGATAAAAATACATAAAAAAGCATCCAATTAAACTAATTTGGATGCTTTTTTTATGTATTTTACATAGGAATGAGTGGAGGATGAAGAACCCCCACTCATTAAAATTACACTTTCAATTATGTATTAAACCATCGTTACCTTTTTACAATTATTTATTCTTACGACCTGCCTTGGTTCTATATGAGATAAGTCGTCGCTATTACCTATATCAACTACAATTGTATTCGTTAGTATGTTAATAATGGAACCAATTAATTTTGTAGCATGATCGTGTCGATAAGAAAATTGAACAAAATCTCCCTTTTTAAAGTTGTGCTCTTCCATAGATAGATCCCCCTAAAAATAATGTTTATACATTATACATACACAAATTTATAAAGTTTAAACATTTGGTAGTATTTTTTTTAGTGTTAAGCTAAGAAAGGTGTAGAAAATTTATTTATAATTAAAATGAAAAAATATGTTTAAAACTAATTTTTATGGGTAATTAAATAGTAGTAGTTTGAGATAAGGGGGCGGAAATGATGAATTTGGCAATAAATATTTTGCAAAATGATTTAGGTTATACAGTACAACTTAATGGTGAGATTGATGCGTATACGGCATCAGATTTGAAAAATAAGATCATGCCTATTGCAAGTGAGAAAGAGGTTTATATAGTAGTAGATTTTAATAAGGTAGATTATATGGATAGTACAGGTTTAGGCGTGTTTATAGCTCTATTAAAAGCAATTAAGAAAAATGATGGAAAGCTAGAGTTTATTGGTGTATCTAAAAGACTAAAAAGATTATTCGATATTACAGGATTAACGGAAATATTGAATTTGAATTCCGATTTTGAAAAAGTAGAAAGAAGGTGACTAGGGATGATGGAGAAATTTGAAAAGATAGAAATGAAAATTCCTGCAAAAGCAGAATATGTGGCTATTATTCGTTTAACAATGGCTGGTGTTGCGAATCGATTGGGCTTTGCTTATGACGATATAGAAGATATGAAAATTGCTATTAGTGAAGCATGTACAAACATTGTACAACATGCATATAAAGAAGACGTTGGAGAAATTACAATTGTCTTTGGTCTATATGAAGATCGATTAGAAATTATGGTTGCGGATAATGGGGTTAGCTTTAATTTTAGTACCTTAAAAAGTAAAGTTGGTCCGTATGATATTAATAAACCAGTAGAACATTTGCCGGAAAATGGTTTAGGTTTATATTTAATAAATACGTTAATGGATGATATACAAATTATGCATGATGAGGGCATGACAGTTTTAATGACAAAATATATACAAAGAGAGCAGGTGGAGAATGATGGAAATCCAATCTCAACCTACAAATCTTACTAAAGAAGATGTTATTAAACTAATTGCAGAATTCCAACAAAACCAATGTGATGAAGCACAGGAAAGGTTGGTTAATCACTATAAAAATCTCGTATATTCCATTGCATACCGCTATTCAAAAGGTGGGCCGATGCATGAGGATATTATACAAGTAGGGATGTTAGGGCTCTTAGGCGCAATAAGAAGGTATGATTATTCGATAGGGAATGCTTTTGAGCCGTTTGCAATACCTACGATAGTAGGGGAAATAAAGAAGTATTTACGTGATAAAACTTGGGGCATTCATGTTCCAAGGCGAATTAAAGACTTGGGCGGGAAAATTAAACTTGCGATAGAGGAACTAACAGATCACCTACAACGTTCACCGAAGATTATAGAGATTGCGAATCATTTAGGACTATCCGAAGAGGAAGTTCTAGAAATTATGGATGCTAAAAATAATTATCAAGTATCTTCCTTAGATGATGTAGTTGAAAATTCATCTGATGGAAGTTCGGTAGCGAGAATTGAATCTGTAGGTGAAGTAGAGCAAGGATATGAACAGACAGAAAGACGTCTCGTTTTAGATGATATTTTTAACGTATTAAATGATACGGAAAAGAGTGTTATTCATTATATATTTGGAGAAAATTTAAATCAAAAGGATACAGGAGAGCGGTTAGGTATTTCACAAATGCACGTTTCTCGTATTAAAAGACAAGCGATAAGTAAATTGAAGCAAGCGGCGTTTTTAGATACATAAAAAATTTAAAATAATTATGTTTAAAACATGAGAAAAGGGGTAGTTATTAAGTATAGGAGGAGATATTAAAATGTCACACGATGTGAAAGAACTAATCGAAGGATTGAATGAAGATTTAGCAGGAGAATACTCGGCAATTATTATGTATAACCATAATGCAGCTACGGTTTCTGGTATATATAGACAAGTGTTAAAACCTTTCTTTGAATCTGAAATTAGTGATGAACAAGGACATGCCCTATATTTAGCGGAGAAAATTAAGACGCTAGGTGGTACACCTACTACGATCCCTTTACCAGTGAAACAAGTAGAAGATGTTAGAGAAATGTTAGAAGCAGCTAGACAATCAGAATATGAAACAATTAAGCGTTATGAAACGAGAAAAGAACAGGCAGCGAAATTAAATATGACAGAGTTAGTTGTAAAGTTAGAAGATATGATTGCAGATGAAACAAATCATATGGAAGAATTAGATCGCCTTTTAAATGACAAAGCAATGGTGTTAAATTAAAAGTGGAAATTTATAGAGTGAAAGAACAAACTCTCATTTCTAGGGGGTTTGTTCTTTTGCTGTATAAATACGTATGAGTAGGAAATTTTTATTTTATAACTGAGTATGCAATACTAGAAAAATAGAGAATGATAATAGATTTACATTTTAAATAAGAAAAGGGGAAATAACTTGTGTCCATTTTAATTGTCGATGATAATCCGGTTAACATCTTTGTAATTGAAAAAATTTTAAAACAAGCCGGATATCAGGATCTTGTATCGCTTAATTCTGCACAAGAGCTTTTCGAATACACCCATTTTGGAAAAGATTCTTCCAGGCATAATGAAATTGATTTAATACTATTAGATATCATGATGCCTGAGATTGATGGACTTGAAGTTTGTAGGCGATTACAAAACGAGGAGAAATTTAAAGATATTCCTATTATTTTTGTAACAGCTTTAGAAGATGCGAATAAATTAGCTGAAGCGCTTGATATAGGTGCAATGGATTATATTACGAAACCTATAAATAAAGTTGAATTGTTAGCTCGTATGCGTGTGGCATTACGCTTGAAATCGGAATTAAATTGGCATAAAGAACAAGAGGAAAATCTTCGTAATGAATTAGATTTAGCTACACAAGTACAAAGAAACTTATTAAGTAGCCCATTAAGAGAAGATCATATAAAAATTGAAGCAAGTTACTTACCTTCATTCAAACTAGCTGGAGATATGTATTATTGGTATAAAATCGATGAAAACCGCTACGGTATTATATTATTAGATGTGATGGGACATGGTGTATCTGCTTCATTAGTTTGTATGTTTATTTCGTCTGTATTACGTGAAACGATAAAATGTTTAATCGATCCAGAACTCGTCATTAAAGACTTAAATAAATATATGACTCTTTTACATAATGAGAATGACAATATTCCATATTATTTTACAGCAATATACTTAGTAGTTAATACAGAAAATAGAACAATTGAATATGTAAATGCAGGACATCCTTCGGGATACGTTTTAGTTGATGAAGAGAATATAATTGAACTAGATCGTGGGGGTTGTGCGGTAGGATTTTTTGATGAAATAAAAGTCGAGAAGACAGTCATACCTTTTGAGAAAAACGCTCAAATATTATTGTTTACAGATGGTGTTCTTGAATCAATTGCAAATGATGAATTTGAGTCTGAAGAGAAGTTGCGTACTTTTACAGAAAGAAAATGGGGAGATTTAGAAGGAGAGATAGAAGGATTTTATAAGGAAGAACAGAAGAAAACACAATCAGATGATATGTGTCTAATTATGATACAAACGAATGCGAAATAAAAAGCGTATGAAATCCAAACATAGGATTTCATACGCTTTTTATTGTATTTTTTGATAGATTTGTTCGTTAGGATTAAATTGGATATAATGCGGCATTATATCTGAAAAACGAAGAGTTTCTTTATTTCCTAAACATAGGAATCCATTGTGGCCTAAACTTTCATAAAATAGTTGCTGTACTTGGTTTTGAAGTTTACTCGTAAAGTAAATTAAAACGTTACGGCAAAGTATAATATGAAATTCGTTAAAAGACTGATCAGTTACTAAATTATGTTGCGCAAAAATAATGTTTTGTAACAGGGATGGATTAAAATAAGCAAAACGACTATCTGTTGAATAATAGTTAGAAAATGCTTGTGTACCGCCAGCTTGTAAATAGTTTTTCGTATAAGTTTGCATTTTATTTAACGGAAGGATGCCTTGTTTTGCTTTTTCTAACACATTTGTATTCATATCTGTTGCGTAAATAACAGCTTTTTCACTTAATCCTTCTTCGTGAAGTAAGATGGACATTGATAACACTTCTTCACCAGTTGCGCATCCAGCATGCCAAATTCTAATTTCAGGATACTTTTTTAATTCAGGAATAACATGCTCTCTTAACGCTTTAAAAAAAGTAGGGTTACGGAACATTTCAGTTACATTAATGGAGAAATCATTTAATAACTGTTCTAAAAACCCTTCCTCATGAATTACTTTTTCAATTAATTTTGAAATGGTAGGGATATTAGAGAGCTGCATTCTATTACAAATTCTTCTATAAATAGATGTGCGAGCATATTGGCGAAAATCAAATCCTGACAGTTTAAATACCGCTTCCAATAGTAATTCAATTTCTAAGTTCGTACGCTTATCCATATCTACGGATGGATCAAAATTATAATACTTATTTTCCACTTAAACTAAACCTCACTTATTTTATTAACCATACACTCATTACCGAATAGAGTTGATGTAAATTTAATGGTTTACTTATATAATCTGAAGCGCCAGCAGATAAACATTTTTCTTTATCATTTGGCATTGCTTTAGCAGTTAATGCGATAATAGGTATTTCATGTAACCCTAAATTCATTCGGATATGTTCCATCGTTTCATAACCGTCCATATTTGGCATCATAATATCCATTAAGATAAGGTCAATATTTGTATTGCTTTTTAGTATTTCTAAACACTCTATGCCGTTTTGTGCAGTAATAATGTTGGCATGTTGTTTTTCTAATGCATTTTGTAATGCAAATATATTTCGATGATCATCATCGACAATTAAAATAGTTTTCTCTTGGAAGACGTTATTTGTTTCTGGAGTAACTATAGTTTCCTCAATAACTTCAGCAGGAATAACATCTTCTATCGTTGCTGCAACTTCTAAATTGGATACTTGTATATCAGTTAACCCATTTGGAAGGTTAGGGATATATACGGTGAAAGTACTGCCTTCTCCTACATTACTCTCTAACGTAATCCAACCGCCTAATAATCTAGCAAACTCTTTACAGATAGATAATCCTAAGCCTGTACCACCATATTTCCGAATCGTTGCTCCATCTGCCTGTTGAAAAGCTTCGAAAATAAGTTGATGCTGTTCTGTAGCGATACCAATACCAGTATCTTTTACTGAAATTGTAATCCAATCATTACTTATAGACTGCATTTCATTACTCAAATTGGTTGTTTCTATCGGATCGAAATGTAAAGAGACGGATCCTTTTTCCGTGAATTTAAATGCATTGGATAATAAATTTTTAATAATTTGCTCAATCCGTTTTGCATCTGTATAAAATAAATCAGGAATAATATCACTGTCTTCAATAGTAAATTCGACATTTTTTTGTGCAGCTATATGTAAAAAGTTTTGCTGCATATTTGCTGCCATGTCACTTATGTTCGTTGCTTCAAAAATAACATCTAGTTTCCCAGCTTCTACTTTAGATAAATCTAGTATGTCATTAATTAAAGTAAGTAAATCTTTCCCTGATGAATGAATGACGGTTGCTAATTCAATTTCATCATCGGATAAATGATTATCATGATTTTCTCTTAACATTTCAGATAATAGTAAAATACTATTTAACGGTGTGCGTAATTCATGTGACATATTTGCTAGGAATTCTGATTTGTATTTTGAGCTACGTAATATTTCACTTGCTTTTTCTTCTAATTCTGATTTAGTGATTTCTAAATCAGTTGTCTTTTGTTCAGCCTCTTCAGTTCTAGACTCTAGTTGTTCATTCGTTGTTCGTAATTCTTCGGCTTGCATTTGTAGTTCTTCAGCTTGCGTTTGCAATTCTTCTGATTGAACTTGTAACTCCTCCGTCATTGCTTGTGATTCATGTAAAAGCGTTTGAATTCGCATACGTCCCATAATACTATGGATTGTTAGACCTAGGTTATCAACGGTTTGTTGAATTAAATCTTGATGTAAGTCTGAAATCTCAGTTACACTTACTAACTCCATTACTGCGATCACTTCATCTTCAAATAAGATAGGGATGACTAGTAGGTTTTGAGGGCGTATTTCTAATAAGCCGCTAGTGACATAACGAAATTCTTCTGGTATTTCTCGAAGAATAAAGCTTTGTTTTTCTAAAGCACATTGCCCAATTAAACCTTCACCCATTTTAATGGATTGTTTTCCAACATCAGAACCTTGATCGGCGAAAGAAGCTTTCTTCACATAGTAGACAGTTTCTTCAATTTCTTCACGTACATAGAATGCACCGCAAGAGGTTTGCGTTTTTTGTATAACTCCACTAAGAATTTTTTTACCTAACATCTCAATAGAAGGTACACCTTGATACATTAAAATTAATTCTGCAAGCTCGGTTTGTAACCACTCTCTTTTAGATATTTCGTCTAGTAGGTGGTTCGTTGTATGAGCAAGCTCTTTTATTTCATCCCGCGTGTTTACATGAATTCTTTCAGTAATTTTTTCTTTAGAAGAAATGGATTTAATAGCTTGAATTACGTTTTTAATCGTTTTTGTAATGGAATTCGAAATATAGAGTGAAATGATAATAGAAATACAAGAAAGTAAGAACAATAAACTGTATAACCAAATCTCTAATTTATTATTTTCAGTATCTAATTGTGCAGCTCTTTTTTTCGTTAGTTGCTCCTCTACACCACGGAAGTTAGTTAGCTGCGATTGTAATGACTGAATTTGAGTCGTGTCAATTGCTTGTATGTTATTACTATTGTGATTTGTAATTAATGGATGAATCTCTTTATTAATCCAACTATTAATATTTTCGTTAATCTGTTTTAATTTTTCTTGCTGAGAGGGGTTATCCTCTAATAGAGCCAAAAGATCTTGATAATGTTTTTCGTAATCCTTTTCCGCAGTGTTAAGGGATTGCACGTAATTTGCGTTATTAGAAGTAATAAATCCTTTCGCTTTATTTTCAATTGTTAGCAATTCTTTCTCCACTTGATTCGTTAAATTAAGAACTTTAAAATCGTGATCAATAATAAAATTACGAGATTTTTGTAAATTGGAAATCTCATTGTTTAACATAATGAAAGAAATAAGTAAGAACAAAATCATAACTAAATAACCAGACATAATTTTGTAGCGAATACTAAATTTTGCTTTCGATTTCATTAAAAATTCCTACCTTCAAGGTTATTCAAAGTTTTCTATTGTAAAGAATGAAAAACGTAATATATATTATATCAGTTTTCATAAGGCCAAACTAGAAATCCCCCTATTGTATAAGGGGGTCTCGTTTTGAATAGAGGAAATCATTTTGAAATATAAACATATATGAAAAGTAACGATTGAGGGAATAGGGGGATAATAAAACTTTTAAGAAGGAAAGAGTGTTCTTAAAGCTTTTTTTGCATCTATTCCTTCAAAGATAAATAATACAAGCTCTCTTTTTTTTACAGTAAGGAAGAAGGATATTAATGTGCTTAAGGTTTTAATAGAAGTAAGTGTTCCGTGTTTACTTATAAATAGATTAGTTTGAAATGTTGTCATTAAAGCATAAAAATGATGAATCTGCGTTATTGTAGGTGTTTCATTATAAAGAATAGTAGTAGATTGGATTGCATTCATCGAAATATTCCTTTCTGTATAGTAAGCATAACAATATAAACATACCCGTTTTAAAAAATGTTAAACATATAAATAAGAAAAAATATAATTATAGTTTTTTAGGTTTAGAAAGGGTTACGAAGGGTATACATATACTACAAAGAGATTGACTGAAGATGAATTGTAAGATTTCTAGTCTATAAAAATATACTTTTACTTTAAATGAAAAGGAGTCTGGTATACATGAATGAAATGATGATTGATATTACATTTGATTTAATTTACTTGTTAAGTAGTTCGCTTGTAATGCTTTTACTATTCGCTTTTTTCGTAAATGGTTATGTTAATAAGAAGGTTAGTGTATACAGAAATGAAGAAAGATAAAGATACATTATATAAAACTTTAGGAGGTTAATAGTTATGGATGTAGATAGAAAAATAGTAGGTATTTTTAGAACAATTGATGATGCGGCATTCGTTATTAATGAATTAAAAGATAAAGGATACTCGGCGGGTAACATTTCAGCTATTGCGAAGGATCAAAAGGAAATTGAACATCTGGAAGAAAAATCGGGTGAAAAAGTGAATAGTGAAACGGCACATAAAGCGGATATCTTTTCAGCGACAGGGCTTGTGGCAGGAGGAGTAGCAGGCGGACTTGGTGGTTTATTAACAGGTCTTGGTATACTTGCTGTTTCTGGAATGGGTCCAATCGTAGCAGCGGGACCTATCGCAGCAGCTATTGGAGGAGCCGGTATTGGCGGAGGAGCTGGAAGTTTAATAGGAGCATTTATCGGATTAGGAATTCCTGAAGAACATGCTAAAAAATATGAAGAATACATTTACGATGGAAATATATTAATTTTAGTAGATGCAAAATTAGATGATAAGTTAGAAATCTATAAAATATTTGATAAGCATAATGCTTATAACTCTGATTTCTTTAAATAATATTTACTTCACATATCAATTATGCAAAATGTAAACATAGTGAATATCGTTTTTTGATCTTACAACTTTGGCGCGGCCGAGGAGTCGTATGACTATAAGAGAGGAAGGGCTTATAGTAAAAGATCAAGTTCTATTCTGTTACCTCGCTATTTGTGGGCAGTAAGACCCCCACCTCAAAATTTAGTGAAAGCAAAGAAGTTAAGTGGGGGTCGGGCTGCCCGTAAAAGCCCGATTGGTGAGGGCTGATTAAAGTTTCACTTTATTGAAAAGGAAAGAGGTGTCTTTTCGTGATTGTAAAAATAGTAAAGGATAGTAGTAATAGTTTTCTTTGTACAGTTCAAAAGAAAAATGGAGATCAGTATGTGAAGAAATGGTTTCGTAAACAGAAAAACAAGGAAGAAGTAGGGCGACCAACTTTTAAAGAAGTAGAAAAGGATTGGAAAGAAAATAGAGAATCGTTTATGTATCCTGATGCTAAAGCGCTTTATTAAAAATAATAGGCGTTTCATTCTTACAAAATTGTCACATTCATGTAAGGTAATTCAATAGATTAGATACTTTTTCCATGTCATAATAAAGACATAAGAAAGCTAATCAAAAAACTATAAGTTATTAGGAGAGTGTCAGTCATGATTGTAACAACAACGTCTGGAATTCAAGGTAAAGAAATTATTGAGTATATCGATATTGTAAATGGTGAAGCTATTATGGGTGCAAATATTGTCCGCGACTTATTCGCTTCCGTTCGTGATGTTGTCGGTGGTCGTGCTGGTTCTTACGAAAGCAAGCTAAAAGAAGCTCGTGATATCGCAATGGATGAAATGAAAGAACTTGCAAAACAAAAAGGTGCGAACGCTATCGTTGGTATTGACGTAGATTATGAAGTTGTTCGTGATGGAATGTTAATGGTTGCTGTAAGTGGTACAGCTGTACGTATATAAGTAAGTAAAAATACAGGCTCACCCCTTGAAGCTTATGCTTTGAGGGGATTTTTTTGTTTCGTGATTAAAGTTAAAATGAAGAAGAGTGGACGGATTTTTATAAGTGGAAAAAATAAGATGAGGGCGGATGTACTAGCTCACTCAAATGATATAACGGTTTAAGTGATAAAGTTGAAAAGAAACTATAATTTACATATGTTTAAAGTGCCAAAACTTTTTCGTCAAACGTTATTGTAAAAAATGCTAGGATTGCTCCTAGCATTTCGTGAGGGGGTATTGCACGGGAATTTAGATAATAAGCAGACGTACCCGCTTATTTCAAATGTAGTATATATTGTTTTCAAGGAGAAAAGTAAGAAATACAACAATCTTTATATATGTTTAACGAGAGTGTTAACTTTATGATAAATAATAAAATTGTTATTTGAGATAAGGAGAGGGAAATCAATAAAAAAGGTGTATAGGATATGAAAGGGAAGGTGATAGTGTTGATGCAAAAATAAAGGACAGTACATATTGTATATGGCTACTATGTACTGTCCTCACTTATTTCTTTTGGATTATGAAAACTCATTACCTGTCTTGCTATAAATTTCATAGGCGAAATAACCAAATAAATAGCCTATTCCAGATCCTAAACTAATGGAAAGTAGTGAGGAATCCGGAAAAAACATACCGAAAATCAAACCAATCATACAGCCAACAAGCATTCCCATAGGTATGAAACTATCTAATAACAGTTGAGCTTTTTGAGATTTTTTCTTACCTAATTTTCCGTTCTTATATTTATGTTCCAATCTTTTAATTACAAATACTACAATTCCACCAACTATTACAACAGGCGCGATTGCCGAAATGAACCACATGTTAGAAGCTCCTTTCGTTTTTAATTAAATTACACCATATATTAACATTTTAAATTTAAGCGGAGAAAAGATCTTCTGCATTTCTTTTCCTTTTATTCATGACTAAAGTTAATAGGAATAAAATGAAGCTTAAAAGTGCCATTATAATAAAAACTTGCGTATAACCATCAAAATAGTCACGAGCGATTCCTGCTAGGACAGGAATGAATCCGCCCATAATGTATCCTCCGGACTGCATCATAGCGGTCCATGCACTCGCATCTTCTGAAGTTTTTGTTTCATATAGCGGTAGCATGAGAGCGAGTGGGAATACGCCGCCGAGCCCGATACCTAGTAAAATAGAAGGGATCCATGGTGTAGTTAGTGGGTAAATCATAAGCGATAAACCTACGAGTACAAAGCATATACTCCCTAATAACCAAAGTGCTCGGTTTTTATAAATATCCGCTAATGTTGGAATTAAAAAGCTGCATATCATTTGAACAACTGTAAAAACAGTTATGAGAGTACCAGCTTGTTCGCTACTGACACCCATATTTTGATTTGCGGGCGCAAGCCAAGTCGTAATGGAATAAAAGATTCCTGATTGTAGTCCGAAAAAGATTGTGAACAACCATGCTTTTTTATTTCTTAAAGGTAAACTATTATTCTTTTTATCTTGTGTGCTCGTATTCTTTTTTCGTTTCATAACCGGATACCAAAATATAATAGCGATTATAGTAAGTACACCCCAAAAAGCGAGTGCCATATTCCAATCGTCTTTTAATACATGTTGTAAAGGAATCGTTAATCCTGCACTTAAAGAAGCGCCAGTTCCCATGCCTACTGAATATATTCCAATCATTAAGCCGATTTTCGTAGGGAATTTTTCTTTAATAAAACCTGATAGTAACGGACCTGCAAGTGCAATTCCAATGCCGATAAATAAAGAGCTCGCGAATAATGTGGAAATGGAAGAGGTAAAAGCCCTCATACATGTAGCAAAGCCAATTAAAATAAGACAAGCCATAATTGCTTTTTCTGCCCCATATTTTTTAATTACCTTCCCAGTCATTAAGGCGAATGTCCCCATACAAAAAACAGGAATAGCTGTTAAAAAACTAACGGAAAAATTGCTTATATTTAAGTCTTGTCGGATGGTTTCTAATAAAGGTGAAATAGATGTAATTCCGATACGTAAATTAATGGAAACAAAAAATAGTGCTAGTATATACAAATAAGTTCGTCCTTGATGTTTCAATTTGATTTTCTCCTCTCATAAACATCAGATGTTATTGAGTATATCATCTGATGTTTAAGTGTAATATATAAGGAGCTTATTTCAGCTCCAAATTTTGAACGGCGTATGTTCGTGCCTCTTCGGCATTTTGTTTTAAAATAGCTTGGAATAATTTTTCATGAATTTCAGAGTTATCTTCATAGTTCACTGTATTTAATATTAATTGGCTTAAAATGTGGCGAAGGGCAGGTACGAAAGATTGATACAAATCAAGTAGAACTTCGTTTTTGCTCGCCTTTGCAATTGCTAGATGAAACTGAATGTCTGCATCTATGTATGCTACATAATTTCCTTCTTGAAGGGCATGTTTTCTTTTATTCAAATGTCCTTTTAAGTATAAAAGATCCTCTTCACTTCGGCGCTGTGCCGCTAACATCGCTACTTCTTTATCTAACATATTTCTTGCTTCATACACATGATTAATATTAGCTGCTTGCAGTCGTTTTTCAAATGAATCTTGCGTTGTATTTAGTGAGACAATACGAGTACCTTGTCCTTGTCGAACTTCTAATATGCCGGCATGTACTAATATCTTTATGCTTTCTCGCAGCGTCGAACGCCCTATACCTAATTCTTCCATTAATTGCGGCTCTGTAGGGAGGCGATCACCAACTTCATACTCGCCAGAAAAGATTTTTTCTTGTAAACGTTCCAACACTTCATCGACTAATTTCCGCCGAGAAACTTTTGAAAAAGATTTCTTTTCGTTTATATTCATCTGCTCATCTCCTGTTATATTCGCTTTTATGATAACCAATTTAAGTTCTGTTGACAATGTTATTTTTTAGGTAGTTGAAGCGGGATACTAAAATAGGGTTTATAAGACATAAAAAGATCTATTTTGAAAAAATCAATCAAAATAGATTCTTCAATTGCATTTAATAACTCGTCAAAAACACTTTCCCTTTCGTTTTCTCAGCAGACTGTACAACATCAACTACTGTTTTCACATCCGCTAAGTCATACGTAGAATGGACTCTCATAAAACGTAATTGCTTATTTTCCACTAAGCGAATTAAGTGACGAAACGTTTCTTGCCATTTATATGGTGACACTTCTTTATTCCAATGTCGTAAATGAAATATGTTCGCGTGCACTTTTGCTTTCGTGACAATCTCTGCCCAGTTAACTTGTATTCCTGATAGAAGACCGATCGTTAAAAAGCGCCCGTTTGGACGTAAGGAGAAAGCTAATTCATTTCCATCCGGTCCCCCGATAGAATCAATCGCAGCATCCGCACCGAGCCCGTTTGTTAATTCCATAACTGTTTCATAAAGTGGGGCAGTGGAGGTATCTATTACATATTCAGCACCGAGCTGAAGTAATTCCTCTGTATGTTTACTATTTCTCGTAACTGCAATTAATCGGAAGTTTAAAATTTGTGATAACTGAGCAAAAAGATGACCAATAGCGGATCCACAAGCATTTACTAATAAAATATCATTCTGTTTTAAGTTTAGCGTTTCTGTACATGTGACCCACGCCGTAAGGGGATTAATATACATTTGTGCCGCTGTAAAATCATCGATGGAATCAGGAATAGGGACTACAAAGTCAGCTGATGTTGTAACGAACTCTTGCCAAGTACCATCTCCGCGTAAAGGTAATACGCGTTTACCGATAAGGTCTCTAGTAACGCCCGCGCCTACATCTTCTACAATACCAACACCTTCATAACCAGGGATGTTAGGTAAAGGGATTCTATGTGCATATGCTCCGGTTACGGGAATTAAGTCAGATGGATTAATCGGTCTAACTAACATACGAACTAAAACTTCATTATCTTTTAATGGTTCTATATTTTTAGATTCAACTTGTAATACATCTTTTGGGTTACCAAACTCATGAAATTGAATGTATTTTCCGTGCAAGATAGTTGTTCCCCCTTAGTTTGATTGGGTTTATTATAGCATTTTTGGTTTAAATGATTATTTCATTAGCACTAAATAAAAGGGAACAGAAAGTCGTCGTTTATACTTTGAGGAGATTTTGATTGTGCAAACTTTTAAAATATACATTAATTATGTAGCATTGTATGGATTGCTGAATAATAATCTTACATAAACATCAATGCATTTCGATATACAATATTTCATATTTGTATTTGGTAATGAGGATGAAGAGGAATAAGGGACTTATCCCGCTATTTGTGGGAGTCGGGCTGTATGTAAAAGCCTTCACTTTATCAAAATGTAAGTTGCATCTTGTATAATGTAATGGTGGAGGTCAGATATGAAAAAAATAAGTTTAAATATAGATTTGGATACAAATGTATTGGAAGTGGTATTTATTCCAAGAAGGTTTATTATTTTATGGATTACACTCGTATATATAGCTTCAGTACTTTTAGAATTTCGTAATAATATTTTCTCTATGGATAGTTTTTTCTTTACAATAGTCATTGTTATTCATACTATTTTTCATTGGTATGCGAGTTCATTAAAAAATAGGCAATTGTTGTACTTCTTTTTTGTACAACTTTTCATTGTGTTTTTGGCTGCGTTTATTGCAACAAATGCTTCGATAGCGATTTTTGTTGGATTAACTCCTATTTTAATCGCCCAAAGTTTATATGTTTATAACAATATATTTAAAGTAATGGCAGTTTTTACTCTTATGTATGCAATATTTTGTGCTGCAATTAGTATCAATTATGGTGTGAATAAATTAGCTATTCTTATCTCTATGTTTCTTTTAGTGTTAGCAATTATTATTCCTTTTTCTTATATTAATAAGCAGCAATTTGATGCACGTAATCGTATACAGAGCTATATTCAAGAGTTAGAGTCTGCATATATGAGAGTGGAAGAATTGACATTAGCTAATGAAAGGCAGCGTATGGCAAGAGATTTACATGATACGTTAGCGCAAGGTTTAGCAAGCTTAATTATGCAATTGGAAGCGATAGATGCCCATATGCAAAAAGGGAATACAGGACGATCTCAAGAGATTATGAAACAAACTATGATAAGAGCGAGACAAACTTTACATGATGCAAGGTTGGTTATTGATGATTTGCGTCATACTACTAATTCATTTAATGGAGCAGTAAAAGAAGAGATTCAACGTTTTTCTGAAGCTACGTCTATACATGTGAGATTTACTATCCAAAGTCCACCGTATATTTCAAGCGTAGTAAAAGAGCACTGCTTATATGTAATTAGTGAATGTTTAACGAATATCGCAAAACATTCACAGGCAGCAGATGTAAATTTAAATGTTGAATATATCGATGATCTTGAAAAACTTACTATTGAAGTTGAAGATAATGGAATTGGTTTTGACACTAGATATATCGGTAAGAATCCTGGACATTATGGTTTAATTGGTCTAAATGAGCGTGTTCGATTGATTAAGGGAGAAATACATATATTGAGTGAAAAGATGAAAGGTACGAAAGTGTATATTCAAGTGCCTATAAATAAAGAAGGAGATAGCCATGAAACATAACGTATTAATTGTAGATGATCATTTCGTTGTAAGAGAAGGTCTGAAATTAATAATAGAAACGAGTGATTCATTTCAAATTATAGGTGAGGCTGCAAACGGAGAAGAAGCCCTTTCTTTCATAGAAAAGAAGAAACCTGATGTCATTTTAATGGATTTGAATATGCCTAAAATGAGTGGTTTAGAAACAATTGAGGCTTTGAATGAAAAACAAAACCATACGCCGATTATTATATTAACTACTTATAACGAAGATGAATTAATGTTAAAGGGAATTGAGTTAGGGGCAAAAGGATATTTGCTAAAAGATACGGATCGAGAGAATTTGTTTCGAACATTGGAAGCGGCTATTCGAGGTGAGATTTTACTACAACCAAATATTATGGAAAAGATAGTGAAGTATAAAAGGAAAGAAGTACATGCTGATAAGGTTGCAGAAAATAACTTAACGGTTAAAGAATTGTTTGTGCTGAAAGCTATTGCACGCGGATATAAGAATAAAGAAATTGCATTTGATATGGGAATAGCTGAGCGAACGGTAAAAGCATATTTAACAAATATATACAATAAATTAGGTGTTAATTCACGGTCAGAAGCAGTAGCTGTATCTATTGAAAGGAAGTTAATTCATTTTTAAAACATTATATATGCCCAATCGTACATTATAGGCTTGCCCTTTTGTACGATTTTTTTATTTCTTTCTCATGTTATGCTTCAGAAAGTATGAGAGATTTAAGAACAATCTAATTGCATTACAATTATAGACGTTTCTAATGTAGGAAAGGAAGAAGAATAATTAAATGGAAACTTTGCTTTTAATTCCTGTATTAATTTTCTTTGGCTGCAAAGCAAACAAAGAAAATTAAACTGGATAGATATTATAACTTTTCTCATGATGATAGGGATTATTACTTATACGGCGCCGCAACAAATGACTAGGGATTTACAAGCAGAGTTACTGGCAGTTACGCTTATTTCTTTCGCTATTGGTGTTTGGCAAGGTGGGGGAATTACAGTCTGTTATGAGGATGAAATTTTATATATTACAAATGGAAAACAGTATTCCATTTCATGGATTCTCTTAATAATTGGCAACATAATTATTATTAATATATTTGAAGATGAATTTACATTTAATGGATCGTGGTTTCTTTTGTGTGGTGTTGTCATTACATCTGGGGTGAAAAACAGTATTCTATGTGTTCTGTACAAATTAACAGTGCGAAATTGAATGGAAAACCAAAGTTATTTTCTTTTACCCCAACATAAAACGTATTGCTGTAAGTTCATTAAAAGACCGTAGTTGATAAAAAATGAGATGGAAGTATTGGAAGAATGGGGGAGTTAACGTAGATGTTTCTACCTATTACTACATTTGATAGGTTTAGTTGGCTGGGGAATGTTGCTTTCTCTTCAGAAAAGACTAGTAGGAATCGAGCGCTATCGAGGGCTGAAGAAAGCAATGTTAATTTGTGTGAAAATAAATGTAGAGATTCAGTTAATAATATTCATCAAAAAATAAATGTGGATGCTTTGGACTATAGTAATAATCGTATATTGGGCCGTGCAGAACCCCATTCAACAATTGTCATAACAAGTAGTGATATGTATGTTGGAAGCGGACGAGTTAATAAGTATGGAGAATTTAAAATATATACAAATGATTATCTGGAAGAGTATTTGGTACTAGAAATTCAGTTGATAATGGGCGGTTTCTATCAAGGAAGTATAACGGTAAAGTTAAGGTATGATGATTTCCTTTTTATTTAGTAAATAAAAAGGAAGCAACCGTAGTCGCTTCCTACATCTATTAAGCCGAAGCTTTCTTCATTCTCTCAAGTAAACTAGATAAAATATGTGTACGATAAGATTCTAGTTTTTTACCTTCGTAAGTACGAATCCCTAATTTTTTAAGTTCTTTTACATACCAACCTTTGCTTCCGAAATACATGTGATCGCTCCCCTTCAACTTTGTTTATTTGTCCTGATTGTACTTGGAGGTACGGGTAATATAATGAAGGAAATGAATTTCGCGCGAAAATGGTTAACTTTGTTGCAAAAGACATATATACTAAGGGTAGTATATAACGAGGTGGGCAAGACGTGATTATAGAGAAGCACGAAATTCAAATTGACCAAATTACGAGCGGTAAAGTGAATATCTTTACTTTCTATAGAAATAGAAAGCAAGTTGATGATCATTTTTTACGATTGCAAGAACCATCGCTTACAGCAAACTACTTCTTCCATTTTCATTTTGATGCAGAGAGCTTGCATCTTCTGCAGGAAGAATTTCCAGGCGTATATCCGTACGACCGTAGTGACACGATTCACGACTGGACGGAAAAGATGAAAGCGGAATTGCAACATCAGATCCAAACAGGTAAATGGAATAAACGCGTACGTATCGGTAATCGCATTCTAGATGTGGTGTTTACGTGGTGTGACGAAGATATAGTAGAGTGAAAAAGAAGCGGATGACGCTTCTTTTTTTAGCGCTGGAATAAAACGAGCTTACCTGCAGAAGATGTGCAGCGATGTGTTTTTTCATACAATCCTTTTTCTTGTAAAATAGATTCACCTTTTGCTTTCGCTTCTTTTTCAGTTGCTGCCTCGAATGATTCGTCTAATGCTTTTGAACCATCTTTTTCAAAGACTGTTAGAACGTATACTCCCATGAAAATTCCCTCCAATAATTAAAATCAGAATCTTATAACTATTTTGGCATAAATCAATAGAATATGCAAAGAAATATATGACATTGCGTGTTACAATAAAGTGAAACTTTAACTAGTGGGGAGTCTTTTCATCCCCACTAGTTATTAGTTGAACCAATCGGGTATTTATGGGCAGTTTACTTTCAGATTGGCTCCTTTGCCTACTGCCCGTTAATACGGGGTAAAGTGAAACTTTAACTAGTAGGGAGTCTTTTCATCCCCACTAGTTATTAGTTGAACCAATCGGGTATTTATGGGCAGTTTACTTTCAGATTGGCTCCTTTGCCTACTGCCCGTTAATACGGGGTAAAGTGAAACTTTAACTAGTAGGGAGTCTTTTCATCCCCACTAGTTATTAGTTGAACCAATCGGGTATTTATGGGCAGTTTACTTTCAGATTGGCTTCTTTGCCTACTGCCCGTTAATACGGGGTAAAGTGAAACTTTAATTAGTGGGGGATTTTTTATCTCCCGCTTATTACTAGTTTTCAACAATTGAGCATTTATTGTTTGTGTTCATGCGGATAAGATGAAACTTTTGAACTATAGAAAGGATCGTTATTTGTGAAACAAGTGAAGTTTATACATGCGGCTGATTTGCATTTGGATAGTCCGTTTAAAGGGATGGAAATGAATGTACCACAGTCTGTTTGGGAGAGAATGAAGCAAAGTACGTTTGAATCGTTCGAGCGTATTGTTGATAAAGCGATTCAAGAGCGCGTTGATTTCGTATTACTAGCCGGGGATTTGTATGATGCGGAGACGAGAAGTTTGAGAGCGCAAGTGTTTGTGCGTGAGCAAATGAAGAGACTTTCGCAGTACGATATTCCCGTTTTTATTATTCATGGTAACCACGATCATTTAGGAGGAAGCTGGGCAGCGATTGAGTTTCCGGAAAATGTTCACGTGTTTACGGAGCCTTATGTGGAAGAGAAGTCATTTTATAAAAATGGTGAGCTTGTAGCTTCTATTTATGGTTTTAGTTATTTGCAGCAAGCGGTAACGGATAATATGACAGCGCAGTATACGAAAATGAGTGATGCGCCTTTCCATATTGGAATGCTTCACGGAAGTGTGGAAGGGGATGCAGAACATAATCGTTATGCACCGTTTCAAATTCGTGAGCTGAAAGAAAAGCAGTTTGATTATTGGGCTCTTGGTCATATACATAAACGTGAAATTTTATCAGAAGAGCCGTGCATTATTTATCCGGGTAATATACAAGGGCGTCATCGTAAGGAAACAGGGGAGAAAGGTGCGTACCTGATTGAACTCACGAAACAAGGAACGCATTGTTCGTTTTTCCATACGGCGGATGTTGTGTGGGATGAGATTGAAGTTAGTATCGATGGACTTGAAACTGTTGATGATCTTATGACGAGCGCGTCAACTGCGATGAATGAATGCAGAAGAGAAGAGGAAGGCACGCTTTTAACTGTCGTATTTACAGGGCAGGGGCCACTTTCTCCTTATTTGCGTGAAGACAAGCGCGTGGAAGAGATTTTTCATATTTTAGCAGCTGGCGAAGAGCGAAAAGACTTTGTGTATGCGATGAAGTGGAAAAATGAGACGGTTTCTTTTGCGGAAATTGAACGTTTGAAAGAAGAAAATCATTTCGTCGGTAGTGTGCTGAAAGAGTTAGAAGCTTTCACAAATATGGACGGAGTGTTGCGCACCATTTGGACATCTCCTGTAGCACGTAATAGCATTGAAGCTTTTACGGAAGAAGAGAAGAAAGAGATTCAAAAGGAAGCGGAAAATATTATTTTAGAGCAATTATTCCAGCAAGAGAGGGATAAAAAATGAGAATTGAAAAACTCCATATTTATGGCTATGGAAAACTAGAAAATGTGGAAATGGATCTGTCAATGCTGACGGTGTTGTACGGTGAAAATGAAGCGGGAAAATCGACAATTCGCTCGTTTATGAAAAGTATTTTATTCGGTTTTCCGACGAGAGGACAGCGCCGTTATGAGCCGAAAGAAGGCGGGAAGTATGGCGGAGCGGTCACTGTTCAAACAGAAAAGTACGGCCGTTTGAAAATTGAACGATTGCCAAAGACGGCAGCTGGTGAAGTGACCGTTTATTTTGAAGGCGGGAAAACTGGCGGCGAAGATATTTTAAACGATATATTAAGCGGTGTGAATGAAAGCTTATTTGATTCTGTTTTTTCATTTGATATGCATGGTTTGCAAAATATTCATCAGCTCGGCGAAGCGGATATCGGCAATTATTTATTTTCGGCCAGCGCAGTCGGAAGTGATGCGTTATTGCAGTTAGATAAAAAATTAGAAAAAGAAATGAATCAGCGCTTTAAGCCGAGTGGTCGTAATCCTGAAATTAACGTGTCACTGCAAGAGATGAAGAAAATTGAGGAAAAGATGAAAGAGTGGCAAGGGAAGATTGGCACGTATGAAAAACAGGTCGAGCAGTTAAAAGAAAGTGAAGAGAAACTTGCTTCTGTTCGTGCGGAAAAAGAGTCAGCCGAAAGACGAAAGCAAGACTATGAAATATTAGCGGCGCTTGAGCCTCTCGTTATTGAAAAGAGTGCGCACGAGAAAGTGTTGAAAAGCGAGAGCGGGCAGTTTCCTGTAAACGGAATGGCGCGCTATGAGGCGGTAAAGGCAAAGATAGAACCGCTGCAAGTACAAGTAGATTCGCTTCAAAAAAAGATAGAAACAGTGCAATCAGAAATTGATTCCACAGAAATAGATGAAGCATTTTTACAAAAAGAAAGTTACGTAGAAGAACTTCGTATGCAGCATATGTCTTATGAAAATGCACGCCAAGAAATGCGTGATATGACGGGAAGTATTGCGAATATAAAAGAAGAAATCGCAGAACTACAGCAACAAATTGGCGCTACTTTTGAACAAGAGACTGTTCTTTCATTTGATATAAGTTTAGCGACGAAAGAATTAATTACACAAACGGTGCAAAAAGCGAGAGAGTTAGAAACGCAAAAAACACAGCTTGATGAACGTTTCAAAACGGCTCAGGAGCAATTAGAAGAGCAAGAAGAAAATATAAAACAAATAAGTCAGCAAATGTTAGCTGATGAAAAACGAAATACGTTAGTTGAGAGAGAAAAATCATTTCAAGATGCGGCGTTTATCGGTATGGGCGCAGAGAGAATGAAGCGTAAGTATGAGGAAAAAACAGGGGCGGCTATGCAAAAGAAAAAACAGTGGCAAAGAATTTGTCTTCTGTTACTTCTTATTAACACGCTTGTTTTATTCACGAGTCTATTTATAGATAACCGCGTGCTGTTATTTATTAGTGTGATTGTTTTTGTAGGGATTGTTTTAGCACTCGTTTTATATAAAGATCCTTCGGGTGGATTACAAGAAGAGCTTCTTACTCTTCAGCAAAGTGCTGGCGGGCGTCAAAGTGAAGAGGCGATGTCCGTTCGTTATCAGTTAGAAAAGGATGAAGAGATTCGAAAGTTATTTGAGCGAGAGTCTTATAAATTACAACAAATGGAACGTGCTTATGATAAAGTCGTTTCATCTTATGAGGAATGGGAGCGAGAAACGTTCCGCATTAGCGAACAAGTAGATGTGTATAAAACGCGCTATATGTTCCCTGAATTTTTTACATATGCGCACATGTTGCCAGCGTTTGAGCGTATTGAAAAAATGCAGCAATTATATCGTGATTTAGAGAAGCAAAGTAAGCGGAAATCTTCATTATATGAAATGATTTCGCACTTTGAGCATAAACTAGAAACTGTTATCGGTAGCACGGAGTATAGTAATTTGCATGAGGCGCAAAGTCGTATGCAAAATGAAAAAGAGAAGCGCCAAACTTGTAAGCAGCTGAAAGAGAAGCTGGCGGAATGGCAAGAAGAATATGAGTTCATGCAAGAGCAATTAAAACAACTACTAGTAGATCGAGATGGGTTATGGCATATCGCAGAATCTACAGATGAAGAGATGTTTTTAGAAGCAGGAAAATTGGCAGATAAACGTGAAGACGCGGATAAGCAAGTGGGGCGTTTATTACCTCAAATTGATTTGTTAGAACAGCGCTTAACGAGTTTGTCATTAGCTGAGCATTATGAGGCTGACGGTTATGATGAAAAATTAAAGCAAGAAATTACAGCCGCGCAAAGCTGTCTGGCGCAAGAGAAAGAACTGACAGAGCGTATTGCGAAGCATCGAATAGAAATTGCGAATTTAGAAGAAGGCAGTACGTATGGTGATTTACTACATGAGTGGGAAATGAAAAAAGCGCAAGTGCGTGAACAAGTGAAGAAGTGGGCTGCATATGCGGCCGCAAAGACAGTATTAACGAAAACGAAGCAATATTATCATGAAGTGCATTTGCCGCGTATTTTACAAAAATCCGAAGAGTATTTCGTGTATTTAACAGGCGGAAGATATAGTAAAATATTCTCACCGTCAGAAGCAGAACCGTTCATTGTCGAACGTAACGATGGTATGCGTTTTTACAGTCATGAACTAAGCCAAGCGACAGCGGAGCAGTTATATTTATCATTGCGATTCGCGCTAGCGAAAACGTTTGAGCATGACTATCCATTTATTATTGATGATAGCTTCGTACATTTTGACGCGGTAAGGACGAATCGAACGATTGAACTTATAAAAGAAATTGCGAAAGATAGACAAGTTATCTTCTTTACATGCCATGCGCATTTATTAACGTATTTTACAGAAAATGAGATTATAAAATTAACACGTAAGCGTAAAGAAAATGAGTTGTAGTATGCTATACTAAAAGTAACTGATTTGGTGGAGGAATTCGAATGAAAAAGAAAATTGTAGAATATGAAGTTGGTGAACAAGTCGATGTTTTCTTGTTAATTAAAACAGCGACAAAAGGTCTCGCAAGCAATGGTAAGCCGTTTTTAACAGTAATCTTACAAGACCCAAGTGGAGATATTGAAGCGAAACTATGGGATGTATCACCAGAAGTTGAGAAACAATATGTAGCGGAAACAATCGTTAAAGTAGCTGGAGATATTCTAAACTATAAAGGACGTATTCAATTACGTGTGAAACAAATTCGTGTTGCGAATGAAAATGAAGTAACAGACATCTCGGACTTTGTAGAAAAAGCTCCAATAAAAAAAGAAGATATGGTTGAGAAAATTACGCAATACATATTTGAAATGAGAAACCCGAACATACAGCGTCTAACAAGACATTTGTTAAATAAGCATCAAAACGAATTTTTAGAATATCCAGCAGCGACAAAGAACCATCACGAGTTCGTATCTGGACTAGCTTACCATGTTGTATCAATGTTAGATTTAGCGAAAGCTATCTCGGCTCTGTACCCATCGTTAGATAAAGACTTACTATATGCGGGCGTTATTTTACACGATCTTGGTAAAGTATTCGAACTATCTGGCCCAATTTCTACAACGTATACGTTAGAAGGAAATTTACTAGGCCATATTTCTATCATGGTGAACGAAATTGGTAAAGCAGCAGACGAACTACAAATCGATGCAGAGGAAGTATTAATCCTTCAGCACATCGTCCTTTCCCATCACGGAAAAGCAGAATGGGGTAGCCCAAAACCACCATTAGTGAAAGAAGCAGAAATTCTGCACTACATCGATAACTTAGATGCAAAAATGAACATGATGGACCGCGCATTAGGACGCACAAAACCAGGCGAATACACTGAGCGTGTCTTTGCACTTGATAATCGTTCGTTCTATAAACCGACGTTCCATAATTAAGATTGTGAATAGAATGGCCTCATTAAGTGTGGCATGACAATAAAATTGTTTAAAAAGATGGTGTGAAATTAAGTTTTCACACCATCTTTTATTGCCCTGATAAGGGAAGACACTGCAAATAGCTTTAAAAACCATTATTTATTCCTTGATGAGGAAAGAAATAATGAGAGAAAAAGATGTAAATCATACGGCAAATTTATATTCCATTAGCTCGTGTAAAGCTAATGGATGAGGATCTGTTGTCAATAAAAAAACGGATCTTAAACAAAACAACCCTTTTGCATATCATGTGATGCAAGGGAGGCAAGAGAACGTGTTCGTTGATTGGAAATCTTTTGTAGAGTATTCTAAATATAGAGTTGTATTAGGAATATTCTTTTAAGGAGAGTGATTACTTTATGCTAGGAAAATGGATGGATAAAGTAAGAGAACCTAGATGTATACACAATTATAAATTTATTAAAACTCAGGATAGTGAAAATTTTAAAACAGGGCAGATTGGGACAGCTAATATTTATAAGTGCGAAAAATGTGGTAAAGAAAAGGTTGATTATAAATATAACAGTGATATAAATAGTGATTTTTGGAATATATAAAATAAATCATTTAATGAAACAGAGAATTACTAATATTAATTATTCGCTAAAATTACAATTTATTGTAAGGATATTTGACTATTAAAGAATTTTAATAGCCTATGATTAGTTCATTGATTGTAGGCTATTTATTTTGGCGAGTGAAAAGGTTTTATTACCAGTAGATATGAAAATAATTACGCCACAAAACATATAGCATTTTAAACTAATACTGAGATATTAAAAAATATCTCGAATTCAAGATAATTTACTTGCTTTTTAATCACTTGAGTTGTAAAGTGATAGTAACGAAAGGAATTATTACTTTCGAACGAATCGTTTTACACAGTGAATTATTTTTTTAACTATCACTTGACTGGTAAAATGAACTGATTACTTTTATAAATACGCGCTTTGTTGACCAGCGAGCAAAAATAAAACAGTTAAATATAAATTAAAACCATTGGAGGAATATAAAATGAACCAATTAAAAGGAATTCACCACGTTACAGCAATTACAAGTAGTGCAGAAAAGAACTATGAATTTTTCACTCACGTTTTAGGAATGCGTTTAGTTAAAAAAACAGTAAACCAAGATGATATTCAAACGTATCATTTATTCTTTGCAGATGATAAAGGTAGTGCAGGAACAGATATGACATTCTTTGACTTCCCAGGTGTTCCAAAAGGAGTACACGGTACAAATGAAATTTCAAAAACTTCATTCCGCGTTCCGACTGACGCAGCACTAGAGTATTGGGTGAAACGTTTTGACCGTCTTGAAGTAGAACATACAGGAATTAAAGAGCAATTTGGTAAGAAAACTCTTTCTTTCGCTGATTTTGATGATCAACACTATCAATTAATCTCAGATGAATTTGATAAAGGGGTGGAATCAGGTACACCTTGGCAAGACGGGCCAGTTCCATTAGAATATGCAATTACTGGCTTAGGACCTGTATTTATCCGTATCGCGAATTTCAGTTATTTCAAAGAAGTACTAGAAAAAGTTCTATTATTTAAAGAGATTGCTCAAGAAGGAGAATTCTACTTGTTTGAAGTAAACGAAGGTGGAAATGGTGCCTCAGTCATTGTAGAACATAATACAGTTCTTCCAGAAGCACAACAAGGTTTTGGTACAGTGCACCATGCTGCATTCCGCGTAGAAGATCGCGCTGTATTAGAAGAGTGGATTGAGAGAATCGGTAGCGTTGGCCTTCCATCATCTGGCTATGTAAATCGTCACTTCTTCGAGTCATTATACGCAAGAGTTGCACCACAAATTTTATTTGAATTTGCAACAGATGGTCCTGGTTTTATGGGAGATGAGCCATACGAAACACTTGGAGAAATATTATCGTTACCTCCGTTCCTAGAGCTAAAACGTGAAGAAATTGAAAAATTAGTTCGTCCGATTGATACAGTGAGAAGTACTAAGGAATTTATTAAAGAGTAAAAGTAGAGATAATAAGTAGGAGAGGAAGTAGTTTTAGCGAATCGCTGGAATTGCTTGCTTTTTTATTTGGGCTATAAAATTTTCTGAAAAATGTTTCTCAAGTTTTTTAAATAGAAATATTTGGTATAATTCATTTAAATTATAAATTTTCTGACAATTATTTTTCAATACATATAAAAGAGGTGATAATATACAATTCGGATAATTGTATAAAAATTCTAATTTTTTGAATTTGGAGAAAAGGGGATGCGAAGGTATGGGAACAGATGTAGTAACGAAGGAGCAAATGAAACATTCTTTAGATAATTGGTATCGTGTAATGTTGCAGCAAAACATAGAGAAAGCAACGGAAATGAAAGAAGAAATTGATAGTAAGATTAGTGGTTTGGAAGTGGATCAGGAATTATCTTTGTATTTTACGTTATTAGATTTTAGATATAAAATGCTGACGGATTGGTTAAATATAAAAGAAAATAGTTTTGAGAGAATAGAATCTTTTGAAGTTCCAACTGAAGGATTTTTAGCATATTATTATCATTTTTTTAAAGGGATATATTGTACTTCAATGTCTAAATATAATGATGCGAAGGAAAGTTATGAAAAGGCAAATATACTACTGAAATACGTTTCGCACTCTTTAGAGAATGCTGAGTTTGATTATCGTATGGGTAATTTTTACTATCAGACGTATCAACAAGTTAATGCAATTGATTATTTGAGAAAAGCAAAAGAGGAGTTCAAAAAACATATAGGTTGCGAAATAAATATAGCGCTATGTGAAAATGCTTTTGGTCTGTGTTGTATTGATTTGAAAAATTACGAACTCGCGGAAGAAAGCTTTAATGCTGCTATGGATATTTTCCAAAAGGTAAATTATGAAAAATATATTTTAATGGTGCGTCATAATTTAGCCTTTTTGTATGCCAGTCAAGATTTATCGGAACTTGCAGTTCGTCATGCATCCGAAGTTACAAAAAAACAGCCGAAATTCTTTAAAGCGCTATTTGTTGAAGCTCGTGAATGTTATAAATTAGGACAATATCAATTGGTGGCAGATTTGATTGAAAAAGGTTTGGATATTTGTAAAGAGTTAAATAAGGAAGAGTTTCAATATCGTTTTATGATTTTGAAAAGTGTAAATGACAAATCACCTACATTAAGCTTAGAGCAAGTAGTTTTAGAAGGTATTTCTTATTTTGAAAAAGAAGAGCTATGGGAGTGTATACAGGAATACGCTGAAATGTTAGCCTTAAGGTTTTATAAAGAAGAGAATCACGATAAAGCAAGTCATTATTTTTACATGAGTCATAAAGCTCAAAAAAAATTATTAAAAAAAGGGGCGCTAAAATAATGAAAAAGATTCACTTTGGAATGTTGGGGATTGCATTAGTAGGTGCGTTATCAATTGGAGCTAATAGTTCATTTACAAATCAAGCATTAAATATAGGAGAAACAGGCGGAGCACCAGCAAGACCAGACTACGTTAATATAGGTGACACGGGAGGAGCACCAGCAAGACCAGACTACATTAATATAGGAGATGGCGGAGCACCAGCAGATAATAGAGGCGACGGTGGCGGAGTAAGCCAACTATAATACAAATAAAGAAAGGGACTTCAAAATGGAGTCCCTTTCTTTATTTTTAGGCCACGTAGAGAAAAGAATTGACTTACTTTTCATATGTAACTATAATAGTTACAAAATAACCATCATTAATAGAAATGAGTTATATTTTTTTAATTTGATTGTAACTAAAGTGGTTACAATCAAAAAAGAACATAAAACAACCAAATAATGTAAAAACTTTAAATAGCAACATGAGAAAGGAGACGGGAATTTTGAAACGGTTTAAATTTTATTTTATTAGCGGTATTGTGCTCGTTTTGTTAATCGTATGTAACTTCGTTGATAAGCCGATTGCGAAGGTTGGAGAAGTGAAAGATACTGTGATGATGAGGATGAATACGAAAGAGAGTATGGCGCAGATTGATGGGCAGACGATTTATTTTAAGCAAATTGGTGAGGGGAAACCGCCTTTACTTATGCTTCACGGGTTCGGTGGTTCTTCAGATGGGTTTAATGATATTTATCCGGAACTTGTAAAGGATCATACGATTATTGCGGTTGATATTTTAGGGTTTGGGCATTCTTCTAAACCAATTGATTTTCAGTATTCGTTTCCCACGCAAGTGAATTTATATTATAAGTTAATGAAGAAACTCGGATACGATCAATTCGCAGTACTTGGTCATTCGATGGGCGGAGAGATGTCTCTAAATTTAGCATATTTATATCCGGATGCAGTAACGCATCTCGTTTTAGCGGATTCTACAGGAATAGAGTCTTTCCAGCAAAAAGAAAGTTATGAAGTGCCGCCACTATCGACAGACTTACAAACTGTAACAGAGATTACGGATTATAATAAAAATGAAGTGAAAAATAGTCGCGATGATAAAGAGCATTATGATCAGCTTACGAAAATGAGAGAGCGCCGCATTGCGATGGAAGCAGATAAAATTAAGGTACCGACTTTAAT
This sequence comes from Bacillus sp. MYb56, assembly GCF_002976445.1. NCBI lineage: Bacteria > Bacillati > Bacillota > Bacilli > Caryophanales > Bacillaceae > Bacillus > Bacillus sp. MYb56. The sequence continues at coordinate 134,846 of NZ_PCOH01000004.1, read as the reverse complement.
TATATGGGGACGACACGATAAGAGTGTTTCTTGGAAAAATGGTGAACTGTATCATGAGCTATTTGCAAATAGTACGTTCCATATCATTGAAAAAGGATACCACGCACCGTTTCGCCAGGAACCAATCGAGTTTATGGAATATGTACAAGCGTTCTTCGCGAAGAATCCACAATAAAATTTAAGCATAAATCCACTTCTTTCCTCATAAAGTGAAACTAATAAGGCTTGTCTAAGGAAAGGGATGAACGAAAGTGGAAACTTTACCATGGTGGATTTATCTTGTAATCATTGGGATCGTATTGAGTGGCTACATGGTTTTATATACTTCGAAAAAAGAGCAAGAGATGGATAATGATTTTATCGAAAAAGAAGGCGAAGTATATATGAAGCGTTTAGAAGAAGAGCGAGAGAAGCGGAATCAGGATAGTGATAAAGATTCGGTATTGCTTTAATAGAAAAAGTTTGAAGAAGAGAAAAGGATTTTGTTTCTCTTCTTTTTATTGTTCGGGAAATTATTATAGAAGAAAAGCATATGAAATCGACATGATACATAGCGTCATTTTTAGATGTAACGCACAAGTTGCACAACCTATGCAACGATAACTAGCTTTACTCTTCATCATTTATTTGACCATACTAGACATAGAGAGGTGATAAACACAGTATGATTTTTAGTGAACGTTTAAAAGAAGAAAGGGAAAAAAGAAATTGGTCGCAAAATGATTGGGCTGAAAAAATTCATGTAAGTAGGCAGTCTGTTTCGAAATGGGAGACGGGAAAGAACTATCCGAGCATTGAAATTATTATTCATTTAAGTGATCTGTTCGGTATTACAATTGATGAGTTATTGAGGAGTGATGAAGAGTTGACGCAAAAAGTAATTGAGGATAGTAAGCAATTAGCGTATCCGAAATGGAAGGTGTTTTTCGATAGTCTATTTATGATGGGCGTATTTTTATTTATTACAAAAATCGTTGTATGGGCGTTAAATAAGTTTGCAGGAGCAAGCATTACAATTGTCGCAGATGCACCATATGTAATGAATTTTTTACCGCTCCTATTAATGATTATAGGTGGTACGGTTTCTGATAAGTTGAAGAAAATATATAGATAAGAGAAAGATTTGTAAGAAATCCCCTACACTAGCTGTTCTTTTCACCCAAATTGTGTACTATAAAGGATAGATAGGAAGGGGACGGTTAGAATGGAATTTCATGAGCAAAAGATTTTGCCGGCAGTGAGGCAAATTAAAGATTTGGAGAAGCTATTACATAGTTCGTATGAGTATATTGTTATTTTAGATATTCATGTCGGTCAATTGAAGAGTGTTGTGTCGCTCGCGAAGCAGCATAATAAAAAAGTATTTTTACATGTGGATTTGATCCATGGATTACAAAGTGATGGGCATGCGACGGAGTTTTTATGCCAAGAATATAAACCGTACGGGTTATTATCGACAAAGGCGAGCGTAATTATGAAGGCGAAGCAAAAAGGTGTCGTCTCCATTCAACGCATCTTTTTAATTGATTCTAGCGCAATGGAAAAGAGCTGTAATTTGCTAGAAAAGACGAAGCCGGATTATATAGAGGTGCTTCCTGGTGCGTTAACGGGTGTCATTGCTGAGGTGAAAGAGCGTACAGGTGTACCAATTTTAGCAGGTGGTTTTATTCGAACGGTAGAAGACGTTGAAAGAGCGTTAAATGCGGGTGCGACAGCAATTACGACATCGAAAAAAGAACTATGGAAACATTACCAAAAAAAGTGACGAAAATGTGAAAAAATTCTGTTGACACCGCTTTCATTAAGGGTTAACATTATAGACAAGTTAATAAACGTGACGGAGAAAAGAAGAGATCCACATTTTATTGTTTCTATATATATTATATAGAAGCATGTAAGCTGTGGATCTTTTTCTTTTGAAAAAAACGAATGGCCATTCATTTTACCTCTATCACTTTTCGAAAGCATTTAAATTGATTGTGGAGGGATTTTATGTCAGCATTTTTAGGGGAATTAATAGGGACTGCGTTGTTAATCTTACTTGGTGGCGGTGTTTGCGCTGGTGTAAGTTTAAAGAAATCGTTTGCGAAAGATTCTGGTTGGATTGTAATTACAATGGGTTGGGGTCTAGCGGTTGCTATGGCAGCGTATGCAGTTGGATCAATTAGTGGGGCACATTTGAATCCGGCTTTAACGATAGGACTTGCGTTTAAGGGAGCGTTCCCATGGAGTGATGTACCTATGTATATCGCAGCACAAATGATTGGGGCAATTATCGGGGCAGTTCTTGTATATTTACATTACTTACCACACTGGAAAGAAACAGAAGATCCAGGAACAAAGTTAGGTGTATTTGCAACAGGTCCAGCAATTCCGAACACATTTACAAACCTTTTAAGTGAAATGATTGGAACATTCGTTTTAGTATTTGGTATATTAGCAATTGGAGCAAATAAATTTGCAGATGGTTTAAATCCATTTATCGTAGGTTTCTTAATTGTAAGTATTGGTTTATCATTAGGTGGAACAACAGGATACGCAATCAACCCAGCTCGTGATTTAGGTCCGCGTATTGCACACTTCTTCCTTCCGATTGCAGGAAAGGGCGGTTCAAACTGGAAGTATGCATGGATCCCAGTAGTTGGTCCAATTCTAGGTGGATCACTTGCAGGATTATTCCATCAAGTTGTATTTGAAGGAAAACAAAATTCAGCACTTATTTATGTGATTATTACAACTGTGATTGTACTAGCAATCTCTTATATGACAAGTAAAAAAAGTGAAGCTACTACAAATAGTAGAAAAGTAGCATAGGGGGAAACTGATATGAAAAAATATATTCTTTCATTAGACCAAGGAACAACAAGCTCACGCGCAATTCTTTTCAATAAAGAAGGAAAAATCGTTCATTCAGCTCAAAAAGAGTTTACACAACATTTTCCAAAGCCAGGCTGGGTTGAGCATAATGCACAAGAAATTTGGGGATCTATTTTAGCAGTTATCGCAACTTGCTTAAGCGAAGCAGATGTGAAGCCAGAACAAATCGCTGGTATCGGTATTACGAACCAACGTGAAACAGCGGTTGTATGGGATAAAACGACTGGAAAACCAATTTATAACGCAATCGTATGGCAGTCTCGTCAAACAGTTGAAATTTGTGATGAGTTAAAAGAAAAAGGTTATAGCGAGATGGTTCGCGAAAAAACAGGTCTTTTAATTGATGCATACTTCTCTGGTACGAAAGTAAAATGGATTTTAGATAACGTTGAAGGTGCAAGAGAAAAAGCAGAAAACGGCGAGTTATTATTCGGAACAATTGATACATGGCTTGTATGGAAATTGTCTGGCGGTAAAGCGCACATAACAGATTACTCAAATGCATCACGCACATTAATGTTTAACATTCACGACTTACAGTGGGATGATGAGCTTCTAGACATGTTAACAGTACCAAAGAACATGCTTCCAGAAGTACGTCAATCATCTGAAATATATGGAGAAACAATTGATTATCACTTCTTCGGTCAAAATGTACCGATCGCAGGTGTAGCTGGTGACCAGCAAGCAGCATTATTTGGACAAGCTTGTTTCGGTGAAGGTATGGCGAAGAACACTTACGGAACTGGTTGCTTTATGTTAATGAACACAGGCGAAAAAGCAGTAGCTTCTGAGCATGGCCTATTAACAACAATTGCATGGGGTTTAGATGGTAAAGTGAATTACGCATTAGAAGGAAGTATTTTCGTAGCTGGTTCTGCAATTCAGTGGTTACGTGACGGACTGCGTATGTTTAAAGATGCGAGCGAGAGCGAAGTGTACGCTAGCCGTGTTGAATCAACTGAAGGTGTATACATAGTACCGGCATTCGTAGGACTAGGTACACCGTATTGGGATAGTGAAGTACGCGGCGCTATGTTTGGTGTAACACGCGGTACGACGAAAGAGCATTTCATTCGTGCAACGCTAGAATCTTTAGCATACCAAACGAAAGATGTACTATGCGCAATGGAAGCAGATTCAGGTATTGAACTAAATACATTACGCGTTGATGGCGGGGCAGTTAAGAATAACTTCTTAATGAAGTTCCAAAGTGATATTTTAGATGTTCCTGTAGAGCGTCCAGTGATCAATGAAACGACAGCTTTAGGTGCAGCATACTTAGCTGGTCTTGCGGTTGGATACTGGAAAAACCAAGATGAAATTAAAGCACAGTGGCATATGGACAAACGCTTTGAACCAACGATGGAAGCGGAAACAAGCGAAGAGCTATATGCTGGATGGAAAAAAGCAATTGAAGCAACTAAAGCTTTCAAATAATCATAAACAGTGTTATAATGATGACAAGTTAATAATTCGGTAGGAGATTTGGAGAGACCACAACACGCTATAGAGGCGAAATCTATAGCGGAGCTTGTGGTCTCTTTTTTCGTTATCAAAGGGAGGAATTACCATGAAATTTTCAAGTAAACAACGTAAAGACGTATTAAACGGAGTAAATAAACAAGAGTTAGATGTGATCGTAATTGGTGGAGGTATTACTGGTTCTGGTATTGCATTAGATGGGGCAACACGCGGTTTATCAACAATTGTGTTTGAAATGCAGGACTTTGCAGCAGGTACATCAAGTCGTTCAACGAAACTTGTACACGGCGGTTTACGTTATTTAAAACAACTTGAAGTGAAAATGGTAGCAGAGGTGGGGAAAGAGCGTGCGATCGTATATGAGAACGGTCCCCATGTAACAACACCGGAGTGGATGTTACTTCCGTTCCATACAGGCGGCACGTTCGGGTCATTCAGTACATCAATTGGTCTTCGTGTATACGACTTCTTAGCAGGTGTAAAACGAAGCGAGCGCAGAAAGATGTTTAACCGTGAAGAAACGCTAAATAAAGAGCCTCTTGTAAAACAAGAAGGATTAAAAGGCGGCGGTTACTACGTAGAATATCGTACAGACGATGCGCGTCTTACAATTGAAGTAATGAAAGAAGCGATTGAACATGGTGCGAAAGCTGTTAACTACGCAAAAGTAGACAGTTTCTTATATAAAGATGGAAAAGTATGCGGTGTACGTGTAATCGATTTACTAGACGGAGAAGTGTATGAAGTTTACGGTAAGAAAATTGTAAACGCAGCTGGTCCTTGGGTAGATACACTTCGTGAAAAAGATAACTCTAAAAAAGGGAAAGTACTTCAGTTATCAAAAGGTGTGCATTTAGTAATTGACCAAAAACGTTTCCCATTAGGGCAAGCAATTTACTTTGATACACCAGATAAACGTATGGTGTTCGCGATTCCTCGCGAAGGAAAAACGTACGTAGGTACAACAGATACGTTCTATGATAAAGACGCAGCTGTACCGCACATGACAACAGAAGATCGCACATATATCATTAATGCGATTAATTACATGTTCCCAAGCGTGAAAATTACAGAAAAAGATGTGGAATCAAGCTGGGCTGGTGTACGTCCGCTAATTTATGAAGAAGGTAAGAATGCATCTGAAATTTCTCGTAAAGATGAAATTTGGACTTCTGAATCTGGTTTAATTACAATCGCGGGCGGTAAATTAACAGGATACCGCAAAATGGCTGAAATGGTAGTAGACTACGTAACGAATCTATTACAAAAAGAAGGCCATAGCGCATATAAGAAGAGCGATACGAAACATATGCCAATCTCTGGTGGTCATGTAAGTGGTTCACACGGATTCCCGGCATTTGTTGCGAAAAAAGCAGGCGAAGGTACGAAGTATGGTTTAACGACAGCACAAGCGGAAAAATTCGCGAAATTCTACGGCTCTAACGTTGACGTACTGTTTGACTTAGCGAAAAAACATAAAGACGAAGCGAAAGAATACAACATGCCGCTAGACGTTCTAATCCCGCTTGTATACGCAATGGATTACGAAATGACAGCGAAACCAGTTGACTTCTTCGTACGCCGCAGAGGTGCTGTATTCTTCAACATCCACTGGGTATACGAGTGGAAAGAAGCAGTAATCAACTACATGGCTGCGAAACTAGGCTGGAGCAAAGAAGAGCAAATGAAATACACAGCAGAACTAGAAAAAGCGTTAAGAGATGCTGTAATTCCTGTAGATCAACAAGAGCAGGCGGCTGCGTTAGCGTAAAATAGAAAACCACCTGAAGGGGAGCCTTTAGGTGGTTTTCTTTATGGTTTATTTTTCTAACTATGCTGCATAACGACATATGTTGTTATACGATGTAGGTAAGGAGGTGGTATTGTTGGACAAAGAAATCTTGAAGGGAAGTATAGATATTTTATTACTTTCTATCATTGCAAAACGTGATACATATGGATATGAAATAGCCCAAAGTTTAAAGGATGCAAGTGAAGATTTGTATAGTATGGGGCAGGGAACTTTGTATCCAGCTTTAAAGCGATTAGAAAAAAAGGAATTTCTTGAATCTTATTGGAATCAATCTGAGAATGGGATGAAAAGGAAATTTTATACTATTACAAGTAAAGGGAAAAAAGAATTGCAGAAGAAAGTGAACTCTTGGGAGCGTGTAACATCATTAATTCAAACTTGTCAGAAAGGAGTTATTTATGAGTGAATTTGATGAGTATATTAAGTCCATTTTAGCTTATTCAGAACTTAGTAATATTGAACAGGATGAGCTATTTCTAGAAATATATGATCACTTGAACAGCTTGAAAGAAGAATATATGGAACAAGGTATGAATGAAAAAGAAGCGGTGTATAAAGCGATTCAAACTTTTGGCGAATCAAAAGTTATTGGTTTAGGGATTAATCAATCGGTATACGAAGTTCCTAGACCATTAAAGATATTATCAAAAATTTTATGTATTCCTTATATAATGATTTGTTTTATTGTCTTTTTGGGAACATTTATTTCAACTTCTACATTTGACTCTATTCGTAGTTTGACAGGTGGAACTGTCTATCATCCTCTTGAATTTTGGCAGCAATTTTTACATATATCTGATTTAGAAACGTTATTACAACTTTTTGGAATAACACTTTGGCAAATTAAAGATTTTATTGCGCATCCGGGTTTGTGGGGGAACTCAACTTATTGGTTAATCGTTTTACAACATATAATATTGTTAGTTCCATTTGGATTTTTCGTTCCAGTGTTGATTAATAAAGTGACGAACTATAAGAAAGCTTGTAAGTGGTATGTTATGACCTTTCTTGTTTGGGAGTTATTACATTTACTAACTTTATCTGATGTTTTTGATGTGTGGCGGATTGCTATAAATATGCTCGGTGCATCGATAGGATATCTTTTATTTATAAGCCTGATACAAATGGATAATAAATTTAGGGTTATGCGCAAGAAGATATTTGAAAATTAACTTGCTATCATGTAGTTAAAATTATATAAATTAGTTCGGTGGTAATAGAGTATCACTGAAAACATAGGTATTATGTAGTGAGCCAATTTTTTATACTCGTAATAGGTGTTTTTAGTTGTTTATTTATTCATACTGTTATGAAACTGTTGCATAATCTGTCTTTATTGGCGCCATAAATGATGATAGCGTCGAAATGAAATACACAGCTGAATTAGAAAAAGCATTAACAGACGCTGTAATTCCTGTAGATCAACAAGAGCAAGCAGCAGCGTTAGCATAAAAATAAACCGCGTGAGGGAGAGCCCTCGTGCGTTTTTTTGTTTTATTATATTTGTATAGAGTGTACTGAAATTAACTGAGTGTAGATTTTTGTTGCTTAACAGGATATGAATACGAAAGGTATAATAAGTATTATTATACCGTTTGAATAACTTAACAATTGTAGTAGTGTATTGGAGTTGAAATGAATCAATTTATTAATTTGCTTCTACAGTTAGGATTTATTGAGCAGGATTAATTTAAAGAGGTGAATGGAATGAATACTAATGTTCAAAAAGAGTTAAATCAATTAGTAGATAAAATGACTTCCTCTCTTTCTGATGTTAATAAAATTATTTTATTTGGGTCTCATGCTTACGGTATGCCTAATGAGGATAGTGATTTTGATTTGTGTGTAGTGGTTGATGGTATTGGTAAGAGGAAAAGAGAAGCCTTAAAGAAATTGAATTTAAGTATATTCGATGTAATGAAAACACCAGTCGATTTACTTGTTTACGGTTCTGAAGAATTTAATGAGCGTTCTGGTAATCCTGTAACAATGGAATACAAGATTGCTGAAGAAGGTAAGGTATTGTATGAAAAATTTCAGTGAGGCAAATTTATGGTTTGAAATTGCAGATTCAGATCTTAGAGCTTCTAATCATTTATTGTCTTTAATGCCTATTCCTTTTGCAATTATCTGTTATCATTGTCAACAGTGTGCTGAGAAATATCTAAAGGGGTATTTAACGTTTAAAGGAACTCATCCGCCTAAAACGCATAATTCATTGCTGTTAGCAAAGGAATGTGCTGAATTTAATATGGAGTTCAATGATTTAATAGATGATTGTGCAGAGTTAAATAGTTATGCGATTGAAGTCAGATATCCTTATTTTGAAGAACTTAATAAAACAGACGTATCGCAAGCTATAAAAAGTGCGGGGAATATTAAAAGTTTTGTTTTAGAAAAAATTAAATAGTAGAGGATGAACCAAACGGTATGGACATTTCCAACCGTTTTTTTTATGAATTTATAAAACTTTTCCATACAGTGCGTCGTCTAATATATGGGAAGGAGGAAATGATGTGGATGAATTAACGGTAGAAGCGTTTGAAATAGAAGATAAGGAACTCCTTATCGATGAAATAATGAACAAGTATGGACAAGAAGTCTTACAGCTTGTGTATTCATATGTGAATAATAAAGAGGTCGCTGAGGATTTAACGCAGGATATATTTGTGAAATGTTATAAATCTCTTCATACATACAAAGGGAATTCGAATGTGAAAACGTGGTTGTGGAGAATTGCCATTAATCATTGTAAGGACTATATAAAAAGTTGGTATAACAAAAAGGTGATCGTGACAGAGGATGAAGCTGCTTATATTGGGGTTCAAAATGATAGTGTCGAACAAACTGTTATTCAAAATGCGAAGGACCGTGAACTGGCTTCTGCAGTAATGAATTTACCGATAAAATATCGAGAAGTCATTTATCTATTTTATTATGAAGAACTATCAATTAAAGAGATTGCTATTGTAATAGAAGTGAAAGAAAACACAATAAAAACGAGACTGAAAAAAGCGAAGGAGCTTTTGAAGAAAGGATTGGAGGAATAATCAAATGGAAGATCGATTAAAAGGCCTGCGAAAATCAATGGAGAATACAACGTTTAAACATTTGAGTTTTTCTGATCAACACCGAAAGCGGGTGCGCGAAAAAATCAATGCATCACACGAAAAGGAAGAGGACATCTCGTTAGCCATTTTACAACTCCTCAGTAATGAAAAAACAGGATACGAATTGTCACAGCTACTACGAGGGAGAGGGATTCGAAAATTCGAAGGAAATGAAGGGTTTTTATATACCGTATTACATCGGCTAGAACAGAATCGTTTAATCCAATCAAGTTGGGATCATGCAGGAGCTAAATATTATCAATTAAATGATAAGGGAAGAAAGATGCTGCGAAAGGCAGAGAAAAATGCTACGAAGGTACAATTTATATTAAAAGGCTTAGTACAGGAGTGAGGCGAAATTGAATAAAAAAGGGGAGCGTTTTGTAAGCGAAGTTACGAATCATATTAAATCAAAAGAAGCAAAGAGCTTTGTAGCAACTGAACTAGATTTTCACTTAAAACAGGCGAAGAGCACATGGATAGAAAAAGGGTTAAGTGAGGAAGTTGCTGAAAATAAAGCGGTGGAACAAATGGGAAGTCCGATTAAATTAGGGCGGGAGCTTAACAAACTACATAAGCCGAAGGTGGATTGGTTCTTACTTATTTTATTAGTGGCTGCTATGGGGTTAGGGTTTTTGCCAATAATAGCTCTTGGGCATACGAACGATTTATTAATGAACAAAGTAATTTTTGTTATTCTCGGCATTGCAACAGCTGTTGGGATAATGCTACTTGATTATCGAAAGTTAGAGAGGCTTGGATGGCTGTTTTATACAATCGGAGTACTTATTCTGTTAACGTTAAAATGTTTTCCAAGTGGTTACGTGAATGGGGAAGCGCTCATAAAAACTGGTCCCATCAAAATTGACTGTTTAATGACGATACCATTCTTTTTTCTAGCCTGGGCTTCATTTTTTAATAACAGTAGATTAAAATTTATACATCTTTTCATGCTGTACGTATTTTCTTTATATCTATTTTTAACGACATCAATTCTTTTACCAATTTTCATTTATATTACGATGGTATTTGTTATGCTTTGGTGGAGTAAGTTAGGAAAGAAAACGGCATGGCTCATTACAATGTTACCAATTTGTTTCTTTATTATTAGGGATTTACTTTCCTGGTCTGCCGTAAAAGAATATCGGATAGCTAGAATTTTAGGATTTTTAAACCCGGAGCATGATCTATGGGATTTACGTTTAAAAGAGGTAATGTCGTCGGCAGGTTGGTTTGGTACATATGGAAATATAAAGTCTATCCCTGCTGCGCATACTGATTTTGTATTCGCGAGTTTGACTTACTACTATGGATATGTGCTTGCGCTTGTTCTTGTCTTGATTCTTTCTCTTTTTGCAGTAAGAATAATGACCATATCGTATAAAACAAATGATGGTTATGGTAAATTGCTACTCGTTGGTGGAGTAACCCTTTTTGTAGTCCATTTCATTTGTAACGTTGGCATGATCCTCGGGATATTACCACGTGTTGCTATATCATTACCTTTTATTAGTTATGGATTAATACCAACTCTGTTTCATGCATTTATAATGGGGATCGTGCTAAGTGTATATCGACGTAAAGATATGTCGTTTAGAATGAAAAAAACACCTTGATAAAAATCAAGGTGTTTTCGTTATACATTTAAAACTCTCCGAAGCAGCCCCTGTTACAAAAGGACTAACCTCACCAACGCTATAAAGCTGCAATTCATGCATTGCGCGTGTACAAGCAGTGTAGAACAATCTACGTAGGCTTTCATCACTGTACACATCTTTAGAAGCATCGTAAATAATGACAGCATCAAATTCGATACCCTTCGCTAAATAAGCAGGGATAACGACGATGCCTTGCTCATACTCGGCTGAGTTACTTTTCACAAGTTTAATATTCTCGATATGACTGAGTGCCTCGTATGCAGCGGCACTTTCAGCCGCGGATTTACATATAATTGCGATCGTATTGTGCTGTTGTTTTTGTAGTTCAGCAACTTTGGAAGTGATACGCTCATGCAGCTCACTGTAATCCGAAACTTTAGTTACTGTAGGCTTTTCACCGTCACGTTCAAATGCATTAATGTTCTTTCCTTCAGGTACGAGGTCCCGTGTAAATTCAATAATCGGTTTTGTTGATCGATAGCTACGAGTTAAGTTGATGCCGTTTGTTTCATCTGGTCCGTATAAGCTAGTAAGTGTATTGAAATTAACTGTTTCACTCGCATGGGCAAATATCGCTTGGTTAAAGTCTCCGAGTACTGTCATTTTTGCGGCAGGGAAGAGACGTTTTAAAAACTCGAACTGAAACGGAGAATAATCTTGTGCTTCATCTACGAGTACGTGTTTAATTGATCTGTTCGTTTGGAAGCCTTCAATTAATTCTTTTAAAAGTAAAAATGGAGTCGCATCCTCGTAATGTAGCTTTCCTTCATCAAGCATGTTCACAGTTAATGAGCAAATTTCGTCCCATTCTTTAGGCTTTTCTCCAGTAACCCATGATGCATCTGTGAAGAGTTGTTTATATATGCCTGTAAAATTGATAAAACGTAGTGTTTGAACGCCTTTACGTAACGGTTTTAATTTTTTACGGACAATCATACGACCGAGTACTTTCGTTTCTTTTTCATAATCATTAAAGGAGTTGTCATCAAACTCGCATTTTTTCTGTAAGTATTTATAAGCTTTTTGATATTCATCTTTACTAAGTAGTTCAATTTCTTCTTCTACCCAAGGCTTTTTCAGTTCTGTTTTTTCAATTGTGTCTATTTGTTTGTTTAGCCAATCCGTTAACTTCTCAATTCGATTATGGAAGCGGAGGGAGGAATCAGTATTATAAAATTGCTCTGTAATTTCTTTAGCAGAGGCAATCAGTTTTCCTCTAAATTTCATTCCTCTAAATAGCATGCCTGAAGATTCAAGAGATTGTCTGTATGATCTAATCATCTCGAAAAATTGAGTAGATGCTTTAAATCGAATGCTCGCATTTCGAGTTTTATAATTTGCGCTATTCGTTTCAGTTAGCATATATTCTAATTGCTCGTAAGGATCCTCAACGTCAAATGACTTACTTAGTCTATGGTTTAAATATTCTTGGAATGTAACTTGCTGCATATTCTCTTCACCGAGTTCTGGCAGTACGTTAGATACGTAGCTGTTGAACATGGAGTTAGGGGAGAAGAGAATGATTTGATCTGCTTTTAGCCATTCGCGATATTTATATAGTAAGTAGGCGATTCGCTGCAGGGCAGCTGACGTTTTACCGCTACCAGCAGCTCCTTGAACGATAAGTAGTCGCCCTTCATCGTGACGGATAATTTCATTTTGCTCGCGCTGAATAGTAGCAACGATACTTTGCATATGTTTGTTTGTTCCTTTTCCGAGCGCTTGTTGCAGAATTTCATCGCCAATTGTGAGGCTCGTATCGAACATGGAATCAATCTCGCCATTCTGAATTATATATTGTAATTTCTTCTCCACATTACCGCAGATTACGCCTCCTGGTGTGCTGTATTCAGCCGGTCCTGGTGGATAATCGTAGTAAACACTTGAAATTGGTGCGCGCCAATCGTATATAAGAAAGTTTTCTCCGCTTGCATCGGTAAGTGTAGCAACGCCGATATAAATTTGTTCTGCACCAATTTCTCCTTCTTCTTTGAAATCAATTCGTCCGAAGTAAGGTGCTTTATGCATACGGCGTAGTGCGGCAAGTCGATTAAAGGTGTGCTTATGGGTAATTTGTGTTACGGCTAGTGACTGAGCTTGTTGTCTTAAGTTGATAACTGTTTCAAGATAATCGTCAAAAGTATCAGTATTAACTTTTACATCATCCCAAAAGTGTTTACGAATGTTGATTACTTCTGCCCGGCGTCTGCCAGTTTCGCTTTCCAGTTTATCAATTTGCTCCGTAATCGTTTCTATTACGTTATCCAATCGTTTTTGCTCTTGATCAAGTTTTTTGTTCATACGTAAGCACTCCTTTAAAAGTGAAAAATAGAGGTTGACTGAAGATGTGTTTTGGTGTACAATTAAGATACGGATAAATACATTCTTTTATTTTTAGCGAATGCGTTTCTGTACTAATTTAACATAGTTTTTTAATTTAATCAATGATAATAAGATAAACCTTGGTTTCGTGCTGTACGAAATCAAGGTTTTTTTGTGTTGAATGGAGTAAGATGGGGGAGTATATCGATTTATCGGTAAAAAACTACTACAAAATAAAAAAGCTTGGGGCTACCCAAGCTTTTTTCACTTCATTATTTCTTTGCGTCTTTTTTAGCGTCAGCTTTTGGTTCTTCGAAAAGATCTTTCAAATCTTTGTCGTCAACTTTTACGTCAGCTTTTTTGATTTCTTTCATCATAAGATCGTTCATAAATTGAGCATCTTGTGTTTTTTCTTGAACTGCTTCTTTTTTGATGTCAGCTTTTGCTTTATCGAAAGTTGCGTCAGCATGAGTCTCAGTTACTTTAATGATATGGTAACCATGCTGTGTTTTTACTGGTTCACTTACTTCATCTTTTTTCAGCTTACGAGCAGCTTCATCGAATTCTTTTACCATTTTATCTGGTCCGAAGAATCCTAAGTCGCCACCTTTTTCTTTTGAACCTGGATCTTCAGAGTACTTTTTCGCTAACTCTTCGAAAGATTTACCTTGTGCAAGTTCTTCTTTCACTTTTTTAGCAGTCTCTTCATCTTTTACAAGAATATGGCTTGCTTTAATTTCTTGCTTATAGTCCTCAAATTTTGCTTTTAAGTCTTTATCAGTAATTGCTTTTTCAATCGCTTGTTCTTGAGCTAATGAAGCGCGAACGCCATTTTTAACTGTTTCTTCTTTAAGGCCTTGTTGTTTCATTAGTGTATCGAATTGGTCACCGACTTGCTTTTTCATTTCATCGAACTTTTTGTCTACTTCTTTTTCATCGACTTTGTAGTTTTTAATAAGTACTTTTTCCATAACCATGTTATTTAGTACTTGTTTACCAGCTTGTGTCTTCATTTGATTGTAGAACTCTTCTTTAGTGATGTCACCAGCTTTAGATGTAACAATTTTGTCTGATGATGATGTTCCACATGCTGATAATGCGATTACACTTGTTGCGGCTAAGGCAAGCATAGCTTTCTTCATTCAATAAACACTCCTACTATTATGTATTTTTAATTTATCCCATACGAATGAAGAAACGCCTTATGATAGGTTATTTTCGTTCATAAGAACCTGATTAAGTCTCACTGATGTCTTTGCTTTTTTTATATGTAAAAGCACGCTTAACAGGGCTTACCGAGGCTTTAGGATAAAGTTTAGATGCGTGTCGTTTATTTCATAGTATAAGCAATATGTACAAAATTTAATATATCATATTTCGACGGGTTTTCCTATTGATAAAGAAATTTTAACCAGTTTGTGTCAGATTTTGAAAGGGTACCATATTGGGCGGATGTCGCATATACAGAAAAGAGGAGGGGATGGGGGATGAATTCAAAACTTATTTTATTACTTGTACTGTTTATTTTATTAGTCATAGTAGGTATAATTTGCTTATAGAGGAAAAAAATGAGGAAGGGGCTTCCTTCCTCACTTTCCATGAAATATAATTTCTACATAACTAGAAATTAATAGAATGGTAATACATACATTAATAACTCGAAAGACACCGGGCTGGCGGCTCGCAGATATTTGTTTTCGCTCACACAGTGTATGTGTCATGAAATTCGTGTAAAATATAACAAGAAGTGCGAATGCAACAAAAACAACGGTTATAAGAGTCATGAGGCGAGACCTCCTTTTGGCTAAAATACATATACTTTATATATTGTATCATACGATATTTTGTTCGTGTTACAAAATTCAGAAATAGAAGACTTTGTGTTAGGAAGCGAGGGAGAAAATGGACGTTGTAAGAAGACTAGAACAAGCTGAATACTACGTAGACCTACTATTTAAAATGATTGATGAAGAAAAGTGTCCATTTTATTCTTTAATCATAAAGAAAAAAGCTCGTAAAAAAGACATTGAACGTATACTAAAACTTTGTGAAAAGCTGAACGAACAATATGTAGTGGAGAAAGCAGAAGGCCTTCTATTGTTTGATGCGCTATTAGATCAATTTGAAAAAGCGCTTCCACATCAGCTCGAAGTATACGAAACTGCGGAAGCGCTAGCAAAGCAGGGCTTATTTGTGCCACTTATGAATGAATTCTTACGCATGATTGCGAAAGGATAAATAGATTATTTCTTAACTAATTTTTGATCGGTCTCCGTAAAGTTCTCCTCAATATTCTCTAATGATTTCTCAAAAATATCGATGAAGTCCTGTCCGTAAATATTGCGAAGGATCGCAATAAGTTCGATATTTTCTGGGAACTTACCGTAAAAATTACGAAGTTCAAGTGCACCATTAAAAACAGAATTATTTTCAGGGTCATACTCCTCCATTAAGCGAAGTAGTAATTCTTCCCCTTTGTCTGTAATTTCAATGTACGTATTTCGTTTATCATCTTCTTTTTTAGAGAATACAAGATAGCCGCGTTCTTCTAGCTTTTTAGAGAAGTTAAACGCCGTTGATACGTGCATAACTCCAAACTTAGCAATCTCAGAAATAGAAGCCCCTTTTAAATGATAAGCGATTGATAAAATATGATGCTCGTTAATGTTTAAATCGTAAGGTTTAATCCATTGTTGCCAATCTTTCTCTACGCATTTCCATAACGCTTTCGATAATTGAGCAATACGTTGGCTGAAAATCATCGCTTCTTTTACCGAGTAATTTTTTTCTCCACTTTTCATTTACTCACCCACTTTAACATTCTTTTTTCATTATTATCTATTATGCCAGTAAAATAAAAATTAATAAAGTCTTTTTGTGAGAATTGTGAAAATTTTTCGGAAAAATAACATTCTATACAAATCATGCATAACTATGGAAGCGTTTTATGAGTCGAGAATACATGTGTTGTCTTTACATGTTAAGGGATAACATATATTGTAAATGCATAAAAACACGGCATATCTATGTGATATGCCGTGTTAAGGTCAATTCGTATGAAAAATATTTGTTATATGCAAAAAACTAAGCAGGAATATGTTTACGCTTTTTCTGGAACGGCTTCTTGTAGTTTCTCAATTGACTTTTGAATGTCTAAAATTTCTTTTTCGATATGTCGTTTGTTTTGAGAAATATCTTGTTTCCAGTTAGAAAGCGTGTCATGCATATCGTCTTTTAGTTCTTGGAATACTTCTTTACCTTCTGAAGCAGTTTCAACGATTTGACGCTTTAATAACTTCGTATCAGCTGTAATATCAGCTAATGTTTTTTTAATATTAGTTCCTTTTTCTTTCAGCTTACCGCGCATAGCTTTACCAGAAGAAGGAGTTGAGAAAAGAACGGCTAGTCCAGCAACTGCTCCGCCGCAAAGTACACCTGTAATAAAGGATTTAGCTTTTGACATAAAAGGAAACCTCCTTATTTTTCGTTCGTATTCATGATGTATAAAAGTGTGCATATCTTTAAGACAAGGGGAAGAAAAGTGAGCTTTTCTCTCTTGTACATGCTATGCACAAAAAATCATACCCCCGGCATTTTTTGTGAAGAAAGAAGCCATACAATAAATGCCAGAGGAATCGGCTTGTTATGTATTACTTCTTATTATAGTGGCACTATTTCACACTATTTGCAATTGTACTTGCGATGTTTTGTAAATTTTCCATTGTGTATTCATTTTGGTGTGATTTCCAAACAGCACCGAAACCATCGTTTTCACCGTAGCGTGGAATTAAATGAAGGTGGAAGTGGAATACAGTTTGTCCAGCTTTCTCGCCGTTATTGTTAAGTAGGTTGAAACCAACTGGATTAAATTCTGCTTTCATTGCATTTGCGATTTTTGGAACGACCGCAAAAATATGTGATGCGATTTCTGGCGTTAACGCAAAAATGTCTTGTTTGTGAACTTTCGGAATAACAAGAGTATGTCCTTTTGTTACTTGACTAATATCTAAAAATGCAAGTACATGTTCATCTTCGTATACTTTTGAGCAAGGGATTTGCCCGTCAATGATTTTACAAAAAATACAATTGTCCGCTGTATGATTCATCGATCTCATCCTTTCAAATAGTCTTAGCCGTATTTTACCATAATTACATAGGAGAACAAACACGAAAAACAGGAAGCTGACTCAGCTTCCTGTTTTCTGAAGAGGGATTGAAAAAGCATTTTTTATAATTTACGGTTCGCAGACACCTCATTTATTTAAGAAATGCACGGTAAATCGGCTAAAGTTTCTGCCGTAGACACCCCATTTTCAAGTGAAATGAATTGCAATCTTTTTTTAAAATGAAATTGTTTATTTTTTAAAACAGTATATGCTCTTTCGGAGACACCCCGTTTCGAAAATGAAACAAATTATCTGGTTATGTGTAAATTTCATTGTCCAACTTGGACACCCCATTTCATGATGACTTCACTATGTTGTTGTACTCATCAATTGGTGGTTGCTTTTTCAATGTGTTCCTTCTTCACTAATTATGATGTCCGCTTTCGTAAAAATATATGCCAAGAAATTTAAATTTTTTTTTGAAGGCATCGATACTATGTAGTGCACCATGATTTTTGGTAAGATGAATATATACATTTCTTACAAAAGTGAATGAATATAAATGAAGAAAGTGGTGTCGTATGAGCGAGTTATTGCGTGTAGAAAATGTTACAGGAGGATATACGAAACGACCTGTACTGCAAAATGTTTCATTCTCTGTTAATAAAGGCGAACTTGTCGGCTTAATCGGTTTAAATGGAGCTGGGAAAAGTACGACAATTAAACATATCATCGGTTTAATGGAGCCGAAAAAAGGAACTGTCACAATTAACGGGAAAACAATTCGTGATGATATGACAGCGTACCGTTCTAGTTTCTCCTTCATTCCAGAAACGCCAGTATTATATGATGAGTTAACGTTAGAAGAGCATTTGAAATTAACAGCGATGGCGTACGGTGTAGATGAAAAACAATATGAAGAACGCGTAGGGCAACTATTACAAGAGTTTCGCATGAAAAATCGCTTAAAATGGTTTCCGT
This sequence comes from Bacillus sp. MYb56, assembly GCF_002976445.1. Classification (NCBI taxonomy): domain Bacteria; kingdom Bacillati; phylum Bacillota; class Bacilli; order Caryophanales; family Bacillaceae; genus Bacillus; species Bacillus sp. MYb56. The sequence goes on along the minus strand of NZ_PCOH01000004.1, from coordinate 116,494 downwards.
CTCATTTCTCAAAAGGGATGAAACAAAAAGTGATGATTATGAGTGCATTTTTAGTTGAACCATCTCTTTACATTGTGGACGAACCTTTCGTTGGGCTTGATCCGTTAGCGATTCAATCACTTCTTCAAATGATGGATCAAATGAAAAAGAGTGGTGCGGGCATCTTAATGAGTACACATATTTTAGCGACAGCAGAGCGCTATTGTGATTCATTCATCATTTTGCATCAAGGTGAAGTGAGAGCGATGGGAACATTATCAGAACTTCAATCCGGGTTTAATATGCCTGGTGCAACGCTTGATGATATTTATATTGCGTTAACGAAGGAAGAAGATTATGAATAGCACAGCGTTATGGAAAGAACGATTTCTGCACTTTCTAAAAGAAGTTCGTACATATAGTAAATACGTATTTAATGATCATTTGAAATTTATTTTCGTATTTATCATCGGCGCAGGAGCGTATTATTACCAGCAATGGTTACAAACGTTAACACCTTCGTTTCCGACAGCGTTTGTTATGGCAGTCTTACTTGGCCTCGTATTAACAGCTGGGTCCATCCAAACGTTATTAAAAGAAGCAGACCTCGTGTATTTGCTTCCAGTTGAAGAAAAGTTAAAGCCTTACTTTACGAAGGCATTTCTCTTTACGTTTATGATTCAGTTATACATAATCGCAATGGTAGCAGCTGCGCTTGCCCCGTTATATTTCCAGCAAATGAAACAAACAGGTGCCAATTACATATGGATTGTAATCGCGTTTGTCATTGTAAAAGCGTGGAATTTATTCGTAGCGTGGGAAAAATCATTTTTAACAGATCAAAGCGTTCAAAAAGCAGATTGGTTCATTCGCTTTATCTTAAACGGCTTATTTGTGTACTTCCTTGTAGAACGTACTTCATTCATTTTTACCGGTGTAATTGTCTTTCTTATGGCACTATACCTTGCTGTTATGCATCAAAAGGTGAAAGGAAAGCCGCTAAACTGGGAGTATTTAATTTCTGAAGAAGGTAAAAAAATGATGCTGCTGTACCGCATTGCGAATATGTTCGTTGATGTACCAGCGTTAAAAGAGAGAGTATCACGTAGGAAATGGCTTGATTTCATTCTTTCGATGATTGGTGAGAAACGTACATATTTATACTTATATACGAGAACATTTTTAAGATCGGGTAACTATTTCGGATTATATATGCGTTTACTCGTTCTTGGGGGAATTATTCTTTACTTTATCCCATTTTTATATGGACGTTTTATCGTAAGCCTTGTTTTCTTATACTTAATCGGCTACCAGCTCTTAACCCTTTGGAAACATCACCGTATGAAAGTTTGGCTTGATTTATATCCGGTAGGGGGAGACGAGAAGAAGAGAGATTTCCTTACTTTATTAAATGCGATTCTTATTATCGGCAGCGTTGTATTTACAGTTATATTTGCACTTGCGACGAAAGATTTCATAATGACCGGCATTTTATTTGTCGTAAGCATATTATTTAGTATTGGTTTCGTTTATCAATACGGTGCGAAACGCATTGAGCGTTTAAACTGAAGGGAATGAACCTATGATTACATATGAAGAGAAGGTTATAAAAGAATTGGAGCAGTGGAAAGCTACATTCATGAAAGATTCTTCTATGATGACACGGTTCTCTAAAAAAGTGCAGGTGAAAGTGCAACAACTAGTGCCCGCGAAAGTGCAAAAGGTACTAACAGAAACGATTCGGATGATGGTGCAAACAATTAGTGCTGGATCAAACTTCATAAAACCGAAGCTAAAAGAAACGAACTGGTCACTGCAAAGACGAGACGATGAAGTACGTAAAAAAATGGATGAGTACAAAAAAGTCGCAGCGGCAGAAGGGGCAGGAACAGGAGCAGGTGGTATTCTCCTTGGCCTTGCCGATTTCCCGTTATTACTTACTATTAAAATAAAATTTTTATTCGATGCAGCAACATTGTACGGATTTGATACGAGTAAAAAAGAAGAGCGCCTTTTTATTCTTCATGTTTTCCAACTTGCTTTTTCAAGTGACGATCACCGAAAAGAAGTATGGAAAGCGATTGAAACGTGGGATACAGAAGAAGAAAATCATATGGACTGGGAAAAGTTCCAAACAGAATACCGAGACTATATCGATTTAGCGAAAATGCTTCAGCTCGTCCCAATTATCGGTGCCCCGGTCGGAGCGTACGCAAATTATCAATTGTTGCAAAGGCTTGGGGAAGTAACGATGAATTGTTATCGTATGCGCTTGCTTAATAGAAATTAATTTGTTTTATCAAAAAAGAAAGCCTCTTAAATGTGTAATTTAGGAGGCTTTTCTATTTATCCCGCATTAACGGGCAGTAAGACCCCCACCTCAAAATTCAGCGGAAGCAAAGAAGTTAGGTGGGGGATCAACTGCCCGTAAAAGCCCGATTGGTTCAACTAATAATCAGTGGGGATGAACAAAACCCCCACTGATTAAAGTTTCACTTTATTATTTTGGCTGTTTTCGTAGATATTGTTGCTTTTGATGCAAAAACGAAGAGGGGTAAAGCCCCTTTTCGTTCCTACTTCCTCATCGAACTCCCTACGATCTTACCTGACGGTTCGTCCACGAGTTTATTTATATCGCCTAACAACTCTCGCTGTTTAGCCGGAAAGGTAACGAGTGTTACTTCTTTTCCTTTGAATGACGCATCATCGAGTTGATATTTGGTTGTATCCGCTATTACCTTGCTGACTTTTGCATCTTTCCAACTACCATCTACTCCATCTTTCGCTGCTTGCGATAACGAGCTCCAAACCAATTCCCTTACATCCTTTGTCGTTTGTGCTGTTTCTGTTTTCGGGGTTTCGTTGGTTTTTGTTGTTCCACAACCGCTTAAAAAGATGGATACACAAGTGAATGCAGATACAATCATGCCGATTTGTTTCTTCAAGATGCAAAACTCCCTTCATCGCATAGATACTTCCATATTCCACGTCCTGACACATATCCCTTCTTCACACCAAGGTATATCAATATACGATATTTCAGGATTAGCTCATACACATCTCAAAGAAGAGACGGTATGAAAGTTCGCTCGTTGACACACTTGCAGAAGCAAGAGCGTTGCTTGTTCCGACTTTGGCATTTAGTGATTGAGATAGTTCTCAATCACTTTTTTTATATTTTTATTCATATTTTTAATTTTTTTACCAATAATATACAAATAAAGTTACTTGAGCTTACTTTACTGTATTTAGGGGTGCAAAATATGAAAGTATCAATATTTATTACTTGTGTTGCAGATGTTTTTTATCCAGAAGTAGGGAAAGATGTTGTGGAAATTCTTGAAGATTTAGGGTGTGAAGTTGATTTTCCAAAAACTCAAACTTGCTGCGGACAACCTGCTTATAATAGCGGGTATGTGAAAGAAACAAAAACAGCTGCAAAACATATGATTGAAGCCTTTGCTAGTTCAGAATATGTTGTGGCACCATCGGGGTCTTGCGCTATGATGGTTCACGAGTTTTCTAGCTTATTTTCTGAAAGTGAAGCGGATTGGAAGAAAAAAGCTACTGAACTTGGAAATAAAACATATGAATTCACACAATTTCTAGTTGAAGTGTTAGGGAAAGAAGATTTAGGTGCGGAGCTTCATAAAAAAGCAACGGTTCATACATCTTGTCATATGAGCCGATTAATGGGGATTAAGGAACCACCGCAAAAACTATTAAAGTGTGTAAAGGGACTGGAAGTTGTTTCATTGCCGCATAATTATGATTGTTGCGGATTTGGAGGGACATTCTCGGTGAAAATGCCAGAAATCTCTGAGCAAATGGTTGAAGAAAAAGTAAAGCATATTATGGAAACCGGTGCGGAATTGTTAATCGGGATGGATTGTAGCTGCTTAATGAATATAAAAGGACGTTTAACACGTAATGGTTATCCAATTGATGTAAAACATATTGCTCAAGTATTAAATGAAGATCGAAAACAAGGGGGGATATAGAGATGGGAATGAAAATTGGGAACGATCCCTTTCATAAGCGTACTGCAACAGGTATTGGGGATCAATTTATGCGACAGGCTGTCAGGAAAGCGCAAGATGGTCTGAGAGTCAAGAAATTAAAAGCTACTGAGAGTCTTGGGAACTGGGAAGAATGGCGAGCTTTAGGAGAAGAAATTCGAAAGCATACATTAGAAAACCTTGATTATTATTTATATGAGCTGAGTGAAAATATTGAGAAAAACGGTGGTTTCGTTTATTTCGCAAAGACTGCAGAAGACGCAAGGGAATATGTAAAAGAGATTGTAAAAAAGAAAAACGCGAAAAAAATTGTGAAATCAAAATCGATGGTAACGGAAGAGATTAGTTTAAATGAAGCGATTGAAGAAGCTGGAGCGGAAGTGTTAGAAACAGATCTTGCTGAATTTATTCTACAAGTGAACGACCACGATCCTCCATCACATATTGTTGTTCCGTGTCTTCACAAAGATAAAGAGCACATTTGTGAAATATTTAAAACAAAGTTAAATTACACTGGAACATCTGATCCTACGGAAATGGCGAGGTTTGTAAGATCGTATTTACGTGATGATTTTTTTGCAGCGGATATAGGGGTGACTGGATGTAACTTTGCTGTTGCAGAGTCGGGATCAATTTCTATCGTAGCAAACGAAGGAAATGCAAGACTTACTACGACACTTCCAAAAACGTTGATTACAGTTATGGGGATGGAGCGTATTGTTCCGACATGGGAAGAGCTTGATGTTTTAGTAACACTTCTATGCCGAAGTTCTGTAGGACAAAAGTTAACAAGTTATATTACAGGGTTAACTGAGCCTGGCGGGGAAGATGGACCTGAGGAATTTCATTTAGTTATTGTTGATAATGGTCGTTCCGATATTGTAGGAACAGAATTCCAAAGTGTTCTTCAGTGCATTCGTTGCGCGGCATGTATTAATGTGTGTCCTGTATACAGGCATATTGGTGGACATGCATATGGCTCTATTTATCCAGGACCAATTGGAGCTGTGTTGACACCGCTTTTAGGGGGATATGATGAATATAAGGATTTACCTTACGCATCTAGCCTTTGTGGTGCTTGTACAGAAGCGTGTCCAGTGAAAATCCCGTTACATGACTTATTAATTAAACATCGCAGCCGCATTGTAGAAGAAAAACGATCACCTGTAGCTTGGAACGTGGCTATGAAAGGTTTTGAAAAAGCGGTGAAGAGTCCTAGACTATTTTCTTTTGCAGCGAAGAGCGCTCCGTATGCATTAAAACCTCTTGCAAAAGGGGATAAGATCGAGCGTGGAATTGGGCCGTTAAAAGCTTGGACGGATGCGAGAGATTTTCCAGTTCCGAAAAAACAACCGTTTCGAGAGTGGTTTGAAAAACACGAAAAGGAGAACGATGATGGCCATCCAAAATCGTGAGGAATTTTTACTCCAGTTATCAGAAAAGCTTGGTAGGAAACGTCCAGAAGCAGTGAAAAAACCGAACTGGTCTTTTTCCCCGCAGTGGACTGTTTTTGACGGACTGGCGCAAGACGAACTTGTATTAAAGTTAATAGAGCACTGCGAAGTGATTCATACAGAAGTAAAGCGAACAACAAAGGAAAATCTTGTTGAAACATTGGGGTCTTTTATAAAAGAATGGAATATCAAATCTGTTATATGTTCGAATGATGAGCGCTTTAATGAGTATGGTCTTACGCCATGTTTCAGCAATAAAGGTACAACACATTTTCGTACATGGGGATTAGAACATAAAGAAGAGGACATAAAATTTGCGAAAGCTGCTGACCTTGGTATTACGTTCAGCGATATGACCCTGGCAGAATCGGGAACCGTTGTGCTTTTTAATGACGGGTTAAAAGGAAGGCATGTTAGTTTGCTTCCAGAGTCATATATTGCAATCGTTCCTAAAAGTACGATCGTACCAAGGTTAACCCAAGCTACAAAACTGATTCATGATCAAAGTAAAGCGGGAGAAAACCTGCCAGCTTGTGTGAACTTCGTTTCTGGTCCGTCAAATAGCGCAGATATTGAAATGAACCTTGTCGTAGGTGTACACGGGCCAATTAGAACAGCGTATATTATTGTGGATGATCAATAATGATTTACGTGTGCGACAGAGCGCCCGCGCATACGAGTTGGAAATATAAATGAAACATTATAAGAGTACTGAAAATAGAAAGCGCTGGCTGTTAAATATAACCGGGGCTTTTTATTTTGCGTGCCCAGGTTATTAGTTTTTAAGTTCTAAATTTTTTGAATGAGACATAGAGCTTATACGATATTCTCCGCCACCATATTCTACATCCACAGAGAAAGTTTTACTTTTGTCATCTTTAACATGTCCATTTATAAAAACTGTTTGAAAATCATTGGGAGCAAATTTATGACTTGTAAGGGTTACTTCTAAATTCTCTTTTTCTTTGAAATATTCAATTGTTACTTTTTCTGCTTTATTAACTATTTGTTGTTCATCATTTTTTTTATCTATAGTACATCCTCCTAAAAGTATAAGTGTAAAAATAAAGAATAATCTTATACCAAATTTTTTCACGTAGAATCACTCCATTAATATTGCGTTATATTTCTTTTTCCTAAATTTTATACCCACTGAACATTGTGGTGGGGTATAAAGAAAAGGCACTTTAAAAGAGTGCCTTTTCCTTTATTATTTTAAATGTAAATTTTCACTTGTAGAGATTGAACCTATTGTATATTCATCTCCACCGTATTCTATTGTAATATTAAATGTTTTGCTTTCATCATTTTTTATATAGCCGGAGATAAAGATACCTTGTAAATCACTTGGACCAAATCTATAATCAGTGATTACTACATCTAAGTCTTGTTTTTCTTTGAAGTATTGGATTGTTCTTTCTTGTGCCTTTTCAACTATTTGTTGTTCAGTATTTTTTTGATCTATCGTACATCCTCCTAAAAGGATAAGTGTGAAAGTAAAGAATAATCTTATAGCATATTTTTTCACGAATAATCACTCCATGAATGTTGCGTTATATTCCTCTTCAATAAATTTTATATTCACTGAACATTGTGTGGTGAAGTATAAAGAAAAGGCACTCTAAAGTGCCTGGATTATTAGTTTTTAAGCTCTAAATTTTTGGTGGTTGAAATAGCGCCGATATGATAATTATTTGCGTATTCAACTGAAGCAGTAAATTCTTTAGTTTTATCATTAGTCACATAGCCTGATATAGAGATAGTTTGAAAGTCTTTTGGTCCAAATTCATGATCAGTAATTGATACATCTAAGCCCTCTGTTTTTTTGAAATATTGAATGGTTTCTTCTTTGGCCTTTTCAATTATTTGTTGTTCGTCTTGTTCTTGTTTCACAGTACACCCTCCTAATATAGTAAGAATAAGAATTAAAACTAAATAAAAACTAATTTTTTTGTTTTTATTTGCCATAATTACCTTCCAAAAAATGTTATCTTAATTATTATAATACTTTTTTTATAGGAGGAGAAAAGATGACTGGAAATAATCAAGTTTTAGATAGTACATATTATCAATTATCTAATATGGCATATTATAATGATAAGAAACTTAAAGATAGAGTTTATATTAAAGATAGTAGCAATAATGTAATGCAAGAGTGGGGCGTAAATGAAACATTCCACGACAAACAAACCGGAATGGACGCAGTAGTCTTTGAACGAGATGTCGATGGGAAAAAGCAAGTTATGGTAGCTTTCCGAGGTACAGAAGGGGACAAAATTATAGAGAAAAACTCTTTAGGCATTCCGATGAAGCCAGGGGAAGGCATGAAGGATTTAAAAACGGATACTAATCATTTTGTATTACGAGAAGGTGTTCATGAACCAGCAGCACCTCCTGTAGCAGGGACTGAGAATGAAGGTTCAAAGAAATATTGGAATGAAGAGAATCAGCGCTGGGAAACACACAATCAATTCGAACAAGCTGAAAGGGTCATGAAACAAGTAACGGATACATACAAAGACAGGGATGATGTGGAGATATATACGACGGGTCATTCGTTAGGGGGGAGCTTTAGCGGAATATGCAGCGGCATCTAATGACAATGTAAGATGTATGTCATGGAATGCGCCGAGTGCAAAACATTTGTTACCGTCTGATTTACAAGAAAGAGCAAATGATGGTGAGTTTAATAATAGAATTGTAAGTGTTGTTCACGGAAATGATTCGATTGGTTATGGGCCGTTTGGCTCATATGAAAGTCATATAGGATCTACTTATGCGGTAACACCACCAATTTCGAAAGAAGCAATGTCAAAGTTACCATTACAGCAAAAGCTCGGGATGGATGTTGTTCGATTTTTGAATTCGATAAGTGGCCCTGGTTATCATTATCAAACAGATCGGAACTTCCGTTTTGGAGAGAATGGATCTTTATCAAATGAATACTTGTTAAATGTAGACACGAATGAAAGAGTTTATGATTCACCGGGCGCGTTATTAGGCGGGGGAGAGATTCGTGTGGTTGTAGAGAATTTGGAAAAGGCCGTAAGAGATATGAAGCGAAACGCGCAAGAATTTCAAGATAGAGTACCGAGGTTAATTTCTAATATGATGACATTATTAGAAACGGCTGAAAGTAGACGGGTAGAAGCTAAAGTAAATAATATACGTGGACATGTAGAGCATTTAAGTTTTTGGTACATACGAACAGCAACGGAAATTTCAGATTTTATTGAGAAGAAAGCCGATGATTATAAGAAGACGGATCAACAATATTAAGGGAGAAGATTAGGATGCCGAGAATTTACTTAAATGAAGAAGCATTGAGCCAAGCTTTACAACAATTTGACCATATGATTCAAGACTTAAACCATAATAAAAGAGTTGTAAGTACTGTACATGATTTACTCTTATCAAGCTGGTCTCAACTTGGAGTAGGGAAAAAAGCCATTAGCGATTTAGAATCTTTTAAAAAAGATATTGAAAGAAGAATGGAAGAATTAGAGTCTGATAAACGAGAGTTAAAGGGTGCGATTGATTTACTAAAAGCGCTGGACCAAAGTTATGATTACATGGGTCCTAAATATTAGATTACAAGAAGCACTCATAAAGGTGCTTTTTGTGGTTTAAATGGATTAAAGATTACTGTAGTAATTATTGAGGAATATGGCTCGGATCCATAATGTTGATCAAGAAAGTACCATATAGTAGTTTTAATAAAGAAAACTTGCAAATCATTCATTTTCATTTTACAATTTACTTACCGACCGGTAAGTAAAAATAAGTGAGGTACAGTATGACAAAGAATTTACAAACATCGAAGAACATTGTAGAGGCATCATTTAAACTAATGGCAGAGCACGGTATTGAGAAGATGAGTCTTTCAATGATTGCAAAAGAAGTTGGCATATCAAAGCCAGCTATTTATTATCATTTTCCGTCTAAAGAAGCGCTAGTTGATTTTTTATTTGAAGAGATTTTTTCTGAATATCAATTCGAGGGTTACTTCGTTAAAGAACAATATACGAAAGAAAATTTTGAAGAAAAATTAATTGCAGATGGTTTACATATGTTGTCGGAGTATAGAGGTCAAGAAGGTATATTACGCATTATAAATGAATTCATCGTAACTGCGACGCGAAATGAAAAGTATCAGAAACGCTTATTTGAAATACAAGAAGAGTTTTTAAATGGATTCCACGATTTATTAAAGAAAGGTGTGGAACTTGGTGTTGTGTCACAACATGCAACTGAAGAAAACGCGCATACGTTAGCGCTCGTTATTGATAATATGAGTAATTACATATTAATAGGATTCGATTTAAAGTATAAAGAAATTTGGATTCGAAATGTGAAAAACGTAATGACGGAGGGGGAATAAAAATGAAAATGCAGAAAAACTGGTGGCTCGGTTTTCTGGGGTTAATTGGAATTTATAAAATCCCAGGTATGATTGAAGCTTTTCAAGCGGATAAAGGTTGGTTCGCGTTAATTAGTTTAGTTTGGCTGCTTTGGTTCGGGTATTTTATTCCTGAGAAAAAAGAGGATAAATAATAAATTTTCAATTTTATGTAAAGTTATGTAAAATATAGATTGAGACAATTCATATATTAGATTAATAGATTTGGAGTGGTTACATGGATCCATTGAAAAATGAAATTCATCCTGACATGGTCAAGGTGTGGAAAGTTCGTGCTGTAATTGAAGATGGGATCGGTATTCTCGTCATTTTAGCTTACCTGTTCCTTATGATAAAGTTTGATTGGTGGGCGTGGATTTTGTATGTGATGGTTGGGTTAACAGTTGCGCTAGCACCATTTTCGTACTTTGTATTCCCGAAACTACGTCAGCGTTATTATAGCTATCAATTAAATGAAGAAGAGCTTGAAATTCAGCACGGTCTTTTCGTAGTAAAGCGCGTATTAGTACCGATGATTCGTGTACAGCACGTGACAATTGAACAAGGGCCAATTATGAGAAAACATGGATTAGCAGAATTACATATTGCAACGGCAGCAACTTCTCACAGCATTCCAGGCTTAACGATGTATGAAGCAGAAATGTTAAAAACGAGAATCGCAGAATTAGCGAAAGTGAGTGATGAGGATGTATAAGAGGCAGCATCCCATTACGATGTTATTAGAATTAAAAATAACAGACTTTATACCATTACTTATTTTCATGTTTAGTTTAAATGGAAAGTTTCCATTTTGGTATTTAATTCCCGCTGGATTCGGTTTACTCACCGTTTTTTCAGCGTTTGAGAAATGGTATTACACAACATACTGGGTTGAAAATAACGTATTACATGTGAAACAAGGGCTCTTTGTGAAGAAGGAGAGTTACTTAAATAAAGAACGTGTCCAAACGATTAATACGAGTTCTAACGTGTTATATCAAATGCTCGGTTTAAAGAAAATTCAAATCGAAACAGCTGGCGGAGGCGATGATGCAGAAGTTAGCTTAGCTGGTATTACGGAAGACGAGGCGAAGGAGCTTATTTCCTTACTAAATGAGCCAACTCCAGAAGTGAAAGCAGAAGAAACATCAGAAGAAGTAGTAGAAAAAGAAGTTATGACAGAGGAAAAGCAAGCGACAGAGTACAAATTAACTTTGAAAGAAATTTTATTAGCATCCGTTACATCTGGTCAGTTTGGACTATTATTCTCATTAATCTTTTTCGTGTATCACCAAGTAGATGAGTACATTCCGAAATGGATAAAAAATAGCGTAGAGTCGTATGTAATGGATCATGATATATACGGCTGGATTTACATGGTAGCTATTTTACTCGTCCTTTCGTGGATTATATCTACAATTGGTTACGCGTTAAAACATGGTAATTTCACAGTAAATCGAAAAAACGATGAAGTGCGTATTTCTCAAGGATTACTTGAAAGGAAAGAACTAGTACTAAAGTTACACCGCATTCAAGGGATTACGATAAAAGAAGGTATTTTCCGTCAGATGTTCGGTTATTGTGCTGTGCAAGTCGAAGTCATTCAAAGTAAGGGATTGGGAGAAGAGAAAGACAAAGTTACGCTGCATCCGATTATTCGAAAAGATCGTGTGCAAGAGTTACTCGCTCATTTACAATTGCCATATGAACTGAATACAAATATTACTGCATTACCAAAAGCAGCCTTGCGCCGTTATTTAATTGATAGTTTCATTTTCTTCGCAATGCTAGCAGTCCCGCTTACTGGGATAAGCATATACTTTGAAAAGTATTTCATCATGTGGGCGTTGTTACCGCTAGCTATCCTCATCTTTACACTTGGATACGCAACATTTAAAACAAATGGTTACGGTGTAAATGGAGAACAAATTACGATTATACATCGTAGTATTGGGAAACATACAGGACTTGTAAGAAGAAGACACGTCCAATCAATTGAAAAAACACAATCATATTTCCAGCGCCGAGCGGATTTATGTACGTATACATTTTCTAGTGCATCATCGAATTATAAACTAGAGCATACGAGAGTAGAAGATGCGGAGAGAATGCAGGATTGGTATAAGAAGAGAATAAGTGAGAATTAATTTGAAAAGGCTTGCCTAGTATGAAAGGCAGGCTTTTTTGTTATGGAGAAATGAGTAGTTTGATTCATATATGGGTGCAAATACAGCTCGCATTTCTCAATACGTATCAGAAAAAAAGGTAGTACCTTTCTATTTCAGGGAAATTCGTGAAATTTTTGATATAAATGGTATACTAATATAGAAATAATATTAGGAGGTTATATATGATAAGTCAGTTGAAAAGAGAAGCACTTGATGCATTAAAAGGAAAATGGGGATTAGCGGTAGGGGCAACCTTATTACTTGGAATCCTTATTGTAGCTGTTGAACTTCTAATTACAGGTGTTTTCTCGACGTTTTGGGGTTGGGAAGAAGCAAGTGATTCGCTTACAGTAAGTATTATTGCAATGCTTGTTATCGGTCCGTTAACAATAGGCGCCTACTATCTTGTTTTAAATGTAATCCGTGAGACTAGTGCTCGCATTGGTGATTTATTTAGATGGTTTAGCGATGGAAGTAAGCTTATGAAGTCGTTTTTAACATATTTACTAATGTATGTATACTTGATGCTATGGACATTACTTCTTATTATTCCGGGTATTATTAAATCATTTTCTTATTCTATGACGTATTTTATTTTGAATGATCGTCCAGAATACACAGCGAATCAAGCAATTACCGAAAGTCGCCATATGATGAATGGACATAAAATGGATTACTTTTTACTATGCTTAAGTTTCCTTGGCTGGTTCATTTTAAGTATTCTTACTTTAGGAATCGGTTTCTTATGGTCTGCACCTTATTTCTACGCGACATCGGCAGCATTTTATGAAGAGATTTCAAAAGAATATTATAAAAAAGAAGGTACTACCTTCTAATAAACCACCTAAACCACTTGTCCCTAAAGAATATAGGGAACAGACGGTTTAGGTGTTTTGATATGTGTTCTGTTTTTGGGGTTCACTTCAGGATAAGGTATAGGTTTTTATATAGAAATTATTCCCTCTATGTTTTATCATAGAGGGTTATTTTTTTATGTAAAAATGATAGGAAATAGTGAATAATATATATATAGAAGGAAAAAAGTGAGGTGAATGAGATTGAGCAAATTTTTAATTCCGTATTCATTTTCTATATTAAGTTTCTTTATTTCAGCAACGGCACTTGATTTATATGATAGGATGGGAAAAAATGATGAGATGACTTCGCCGAACATAATTGGAAAGATAATTCAATCTACTGCGCAAATGGGAGTCCTTACATTGTATTTTGGAGTACCTATCATTTTAGGTGGCTGTCTTCTTGGTGAGCTATTGTTTAGAGGTATCATTTTACGATTTAAACTAAGCTATATTATATCTTTATTATTATATTTACTTTTAGCTTGTAGTATTGTTTCAGTAACGGTTGGGATTCCAACTACATATGAAGATTCTAATATTTTTTTCATGGGAATAACTATGATTTGCGCTGTGACATTCTTTGTGGGCCGGAATATATGGGAGAAAAAACAAGTTAATAATGGAGTGACAGAATGAAATATACTTGTCCATGCTGCGGGTATAGAACAATAGAAGAAGAACCACCAGGTACATATGAAATCTGTAACATATGTTATTGGGAAGATGATCCTGTTCAGTTTAACGATCATGACTTTGAAGGCGGAGCAAATGAGCCCTCGTTAAGACAAGCGCAGAGAAATTTCATTGCGTTTGGTGCTTGCGAGGAATGTTTCGTTGGATCAGTTAGAAAGCCGACTAGTGAAGATGTGAAGGATGCTAGTTGGAGAGAAATTTGTTAAGTGGTTTATAGGTAGAAAATGTTATTACTTATAGAAAGAGAAGTAATAACATTTTTTATTTAGTGATTAAAGAATTGGCACCGTCTTATAAAATAAAACAATAAAGCTGATAGGGTGGTAGGAAGACCAGCGTCGAAAAATGCTTGAAAACTAAAGGATAGGAAATCGACTCGTTAAAATTGTATTTCACATTTATGGTAATATTAGGAATTTTTATAAATGTATAGATGTATAGTCTACGGAGTGTATTTAATGTTATCATATTGGATGATATGGAAATTTTTAATAGAAGAAGCAACTAACAATTCAAATGTAATGAAGCCTATATTGAATACAAAATATCTAGTAGTATTCAACAATATTAAAAATAAAATACGTATTTAGATAGAATTAGTAGAAATGAGGGTTTAAAAAGGAATGAACACGAGCATAACACGGCAAAAAATTTTAGCCGCCGCTTCTCAAATTGTTCAATTTAAAGGAGTAGCTAAGTTAACTTTAGAAGCAGTAGCAAAAGAGGCAGGTGTAAGTAAAGGTGGGTTATTGTATCACTTTTCAAATAAAGAAGCTTTAATAGAAGGCATGATACTTAAAGGGACAGAGGAGTATCATGGTGCTATTCATAATAAGGTAACGGAAGGCACAGAGAAGAAAGGAAGGTGGGTTCGTTCTTTTGTAGAGGAAAGATTAAGTAATGAGAAAAGAACAGAAGAGTTGTGTAGTAGTATGATGGCAGCATTAATGCTAAAACCTGAATTACTTGAGCCATTACAACAAGCATTTCAGCAATTGCAAACTAAAATAGAAAATGATGGAATGGATTCTGTTTGTGCCACAATTATTAGATTAGCAGCTGATGGATTATGGTATTCGGAATATTTAGGGATCGGAAGACTAAGCCCTGAATTAAGAGAAAAAGTGATTCAAGCCCTTATTAACGCTTCCTATAAATAGAATATATAAACTATAGAATAAAAAAATTCCCCATTGGTGTATTTAATCCGGCGGGGAATTATTTTTTTATTAGAATAATAGAACAATTGTATAGGTGTTGAATTATAACCGTCCAGACGGTATAGTAATATTTGGTACAAGTGGAAAATGAAACAAAAAAAGAATAAAACATATTTTTAGCACACTATTCGAAAGGATAGGCCGCAAAGCTTAGAGTCTACGGTAATATATATTGGTTACTAAGATCGTCTGGTTGCACTTTTTGATGCAATCGGACGATCTTTTTTATTATATAAATATAATATTCAAGGAGGAGAATATGCAAGCGAAAAGTACTAAAAGGCACATTTCAATGATTTCATTAGTTTTTCTAGTATCATTTTCAGTGCTGAATGTGTGGGCTCCAGTTATTCAAGCTGCTGTGATGAAAAGTCCAGTGGATGATATTAGCATATCCCGTACTGATGGCACGATATCTGAACCATATCAGGCTTCAGATGGTATGAAAGTGGAAGTGAAGTGGTCAGCTAAAGAACAGATAAAAAGTGGAGATCAATTCACAATTGATATGCCAAAAGAATTTCGAAAAGATCTTATGAATATGAGTTTTCCTTTAAAAGATGCTGAAGGAAAAACAGTTGGTACATGTGAGATGAAAAAGGGTCTATTGACGTGTACTATGGGTGATTATGTAGAAGGAAAGAATAACATTAAAGGTTCTTTATTCGTAGAATTCTATTTTGCTCTAGAAGCATATGATGGTGTTCAAAAAATCCCATTAGAATTTAACGTTGATGGTCAAATCGTAAATAAAGAAGTAAGTGTAAATAATACGACAGAGAGACCGAAGCCACAGCCAAATACAGATAATCTATTGAAATGGGGTTCTTATAATCAGGAAGATCCTTCAATTGCAGACTGGACGGTATATGTAAATGCAACTGGAACAGAAATGCAAGATCTTAAATTAACAGACACATTAGGACCTGGGCATGAGTTAATTACAGACAGCGTAGTATTAGAAGAGGCTGTATTTGAAGATGGCTATGCAGCAACAAATATTAAGCCAGCAGATTTATCTAAAATTAAAATCAATACAACGAAGACTGGATTTACAATTGAATTTCCAGACAGCTCAAAAGGTTATATTTTAAGATATAAAACAAAAATTACAAATCCTGCTGCAAAGCCTCATAAAAATACAGTGAAATTAGAAGGCCAAAATATTGAAACTGAAGAAAAAGTAGGACAAGTATTTGTAAGTGGTGGGGGAGGAACCGGTTCAGGTGACAATAATCCACCTAGCATTGAAAAAAATATAGTTGATGAGAATGGTAAGCTTGTAGAGAATCAGCAGTTAACACAAATGGATCAAACTATTCAATATCAAGTTGGTACGCATATACCACAAGATCCGCCTAATTATACATCAATGGTAATTAGTGATGATTTAGAAGATGTATTAGACGTTATAGATGCGAAAGTACTTGATCAAAGTGGTCAAGATATTACGTCTAAAGGAAAGCTAACGATAGATAAACAAACAAGTAAAGTAACAATTACGTTCGGTGAGAGCTTTGACTATAAGTCATATGAAGACCAGATAATTAACTTGAATATTAAGGCGAAAATTAAAGCTGATGCAGACTTATCTTCTTACGTAGATAAGAAGATTCCTAATAAAGCAGAATTACATTATGATGATAAGAAATTAACATCGAATGAAGTAACGGTTACGCCGCCGGAACCTCCAAAAGAAGGTACAGTAGCTATTCATAAAATAGATGCTGAGGATCCGAATAAAGAGTTAACAGGTGCCGAATTTGAAGTTCGAAATAGTGAGGATAAGGTTGTTGCAGTACTGAAAACAGGCGAAAAAGGTTTTTCAGCCCCTCAAACTTTAGCACCTGGAACGTATAAAATTTATGAAAAAGTAGCACCTGAAGGATATCAAAAATTAACAAGTCCGGTAGAGGTTACACTTCAAGCTGGAGAAACAAAAACAATTGAAATTAAAAATACCATGCAAAAGGGTCAAATTGAATTAAAGAAAATTGATTCGGAAAATGGTGGTAAAGCGTTAGCAAATGCAGAGTTTGATGTAGTAAAAGACGGTGTAGTAGTTGAACATATTATTACAGATAAAGACGGTAAGGCAATTTCTAAACCGTTAGCACCAGGAAAATATATTTTAAAAGAAACGAAAGCGCCCGAAGGATACCAATTAAAAGAAAAAGAGTTCGAAGTAAATGTAACAGGGGACGGCATATTCCCAATAACAGTAGAAAATGCAATGGTAGACAAAGGTAATGTAGAAATTACAAAAGTGGACAAAGAAAGCGGCGCAGTATTAGCGGGTGTCGAATTTGAAGTCCAAGATGAGAAAGATAAAGTGGTAAGAAAAGTAGTAACAGATAAAGATGGAAAAGCAAACGTTTCAGATCTATCAGTAGGAAAGTACAAATTAGTAGAGACGAAAAGCTTACCAGGTTACAAGAAACTAACAGAATCAGTATCATTTGAAATTAAAAAAGGTATGACAGAAGTTTTATCATTGAAAGTAGAAAATGAGCAGTTAGACAAAGGCTCATTAGAAATTACAAAAGTAGATAAAGACAGCCAAAAAGTATTAGAAGGCGTAGTCTTCGAAGTGCAAGATGAAAAAGGAAAAGTGGTAAAAAAAGTAACGACAGATAAAGATGGAAAAGCGAATGTCTCAGACTTATCAGTAGGAAAATACAAATTAGTAGAGACGGAAAGCTTACCAGGTTACAAAAAATTAACAGAGCCAGTATCATTCGAAATTAAAAAAGGTATGACAGAAGTCTTATCACTGAAAGTAGAAAATGAGCAGTTAGATAAAGGCTCAGTAGAAATTATAAAAGTAGATAAAGACAGCCAAAAAGCATTAGAAGGTGTAGTCTTCGAAGTGCAAGATGAAGCTGGAAAAGTAATAAAGAAATTAACAACAGATAAAAGTGGAAAAGCAAAAATTGCAGACCTATCAGTAGGAAAGTACAAACTAGTAGAAGTAGAAAGTTTACCAGGCTATAAGAAACTAACAGAGCCAGTATCATTTGAAATCAAAAAAGGCATGATCGAGGTACTATCATTAAAAATAGAAAATGAAATGGTAGATACGGGAAATGTAGAGATAACAAAGATAGATAAAGATAATAAGGCACCGTTAGCGGGAGTAGCGTTTGTTGTCCAAGATGAAAAGGGCAATGAGGTGAAAAAAGTAACGACAGATAAAGATGGAAAAGCAAATGTTTCAGATTTACCTGTAGGAAAGTATGAATTAGTAGAGGTAGAAAGTTTACCTGGTTATAAAAAGTTGGAAAAGCCAGTGTCATTTGAAATTAAAAAAGGTATGACGAAGTCTTTAACATTTACTGTAGAAAATGAAATGGTAGATACAGGGAATGTAGAAATCACAAAGATAGACAAAGATAGTAAAGCACCATTAGAAGGTGTTGTGTTTGAAGTACGTGATTCAAAAGGGAAAGTAGTTACTAAAGTAACAACGGATAAAGATGGAAAAGCCAATGCTTCAGATTTATCTATTGGAAAGTATGAGTTGGTGGAGGTAGAAACACCAGCCGGATACAAACCACTAGAAAAACCAATTTCATTCGAAATTGAAAAAGGTAGAGTTACAGCATTACAATTAACTGTCGAAAATGAATTAGTGGATACAGGAAATGTAGAAATTACAAAAGTAGACAAAGAAAATAAAGATGCTTTAGCTGATGCCGTATTTGAGATTCAAGACGAAGCAGGACAAGTAGTCGCTAAAATAACGACAGATAAAAAAGGGCACGCACAGGTTACTAATTTATCAGTTGGAACATACAAGTTGGTAGAAGTAAAAGCACCAAAAGGATATAAGCAATTAGTAGATCCTATTACTTTCCAAATTGAAAAAGGTATGACAAAATCTCTTGCTTTAACAGTAGAAAACGAAATGTTAGAAAAGGGTAATGTAGAAATTACAAAAGTAGATAAAGAAGGCCAAAAAGCATTAGCGGGCGTAGTCTTTGAAGTACAAGATGAAGCAGGCAAAGTAGTAACAGAAGTAACGACAGATAAAGATGGAAAAGCAAACGTCTCAGACCTATCTGTAGGCAAGTACAAATTAGTAGAAAAAGCAGGTTTACCGGGATACAAAAAACTAACAGAGCCAGTATCGTTCGAAATTAAAAAAGGTATGACGAAAGTTTTATCATTGAAAGTAGAGAACGAACTGTTAGATAAAGGTTCAGTAGAAATTACAAAAGTGGATAAAGAAAGTGGCGCAGTATTAGCGGGCGTAACCTTCGAAGTGCAAGATGAAAAAGATAAAGTAGTAACAAAAGTAACAACAGATAAAGATGGAAAAGCAACAATTTCAGATTTATCAGTAGGGAAATATAAGCTAGTAGAGGTAGAAAGCTTACCAGGATACAAAAAACTAACGAAACCAGTATCGTTCGAAATTAAAAAAGGTATGACAGAAGTCCTATCATTGAAAGTAGAGAACGAAAAGTTAGATAAAGGTTCAGTAGAAATTACAAAAGTAGATAAAGACAGTCAAAAAGTATTAGAAGGCGTAGTCTTCGAAGTACAAAATGAGCAAGGAAAAGTAGTAACAGAAGTAACGACAGATAAAGAAGGAAAAGCAAAAATCTCAGACTTATCTGTAGGCAAGTACAAATTAGTAGAAAAAGCAGGCTTACCAGGATACAAAAAATTAACAGAACCAGTATCATTCGAAATTACAAAAGGTATGACGACAGTCCTATCACTGAAAGTAGAAAATGAGCAGTTAGATAAAGGCTCAGTAGAAATTACAAAAGTAGATAAAGACAGCCAAAAAGTATTAGCAGGCGTAGTCTTTAAAGTTCAAGATGAGCAAGGAAAAGTAGTAACAGAAGTAACGACAGATAAAGAAGGAAAAGCGACAATTTCAGATTTATCTGTAGGAAAGTACAAATTAGTAGAAAAAGCAGGCTTACCAGGTTACAAGAAGTTAACAGAACCAGTATCATTTGAAATCAAAAAAGGTATGACGGAAGTCTTATCATTGAAAGTAGAGAATGAGCAGTTAGACAAAGGTTCAGTGGAAATTACAAAAATGGCTGCTGAAAGCAAGAATATATTATCAGGAGCTGTGTTTGAAGTTCATGATGAAAAAGGTAAAGTAGTAGCGAGAGTAACAACAGATAAAGAAGGAAAAGCAAAAGTCTCAGATCTATCTGTAGGTAACTACACACTTGTAGAAGTAGAAGCACCAAA
This sequence comes from Bacillus sp. MYb56, assembly GCF_002976445.1. NCBI lineage: Bacteria > Bacillati > Bacillota > Bacilli > Caryophanales > Bacillaceae > Bacillus > Bacillus sp. MYb56. The sequence goes on along the minus strand of NZ_PCOH01000004.1, from coordinate 96,485 downwards.
AGGATATGAAAAATTAACTAATCCAATTCCATTTGAAATCACAAAAGGAATGATAAATTCAGTTCAATTAGAAGTATTAAACGAATTGAGTCATTTAGCACCACCAGGTCCAGAAAAACCAGATCCAGAGAAACCGGAAAAACCAAATCCAGAAAAACCGGAAAAACCAGATCCAGAAAAACCGGAAAAACCAGATCCAGAGAAGCCTGGAACAACAGATCCAGAAAAACCGGAAACAACAGATCCAGAGAAGCCTGGAACAACAGATCCAGAGAAACCTGGAACAACGAATCCAGAGAAGCCTGGAACAACGAACCCAGAGAAGCCTGGAACAATGAACCCAGAGAAGCCTGGAACAACGAATCCAGAGAAACCTGAAAAAGAATTACCGAAGACAGGGCAGAAAATGCCTGTGGAACCATATATGGGAGCACTTCTTGTAATGATGAGTTTTGGATTACTCGTATTAGGTAGAAAACAGCAAAGATAATAAAAGTGAAAAGGTATCCTCAAAGTATTTGAGGATACCTTTTTTATCTTTATTTGGCATAAAAAAAGCATCTAGCAAAAGAATTAGCTGCAAATAAAAAACACAAGGGAAGATAAATGTCTTCCCGCTTCACGAATGTGCTTATTTCAAAAAAAGTATAAAAACTAGCTTTATTATATATATTTGATGTGTAAAGGTATGGAAGGAAAAGGTTATACGTTTTCGTAGTGTTTTGTTGAAAAAAGAGCAATCTATGTAATTAATTTTAATGATTTAGGAAATAAGTCCCGTTCTTAAAGCGTTTGAAGAGCGATAGTCCAATAGTAGGTGGGAGATGAAATTAGGGTTGGAATCTTAGTGGATCTTAAAATGTAGAGGGGAAAATAATGTAAAAAAAACTATTGTATGTTTAAAACCTTTATGTTACATTTGTGTTACAAGAGAGTTACAAATCGTGACTTTTGTTACGTTTTGTTTTCTGTTGCTTTTCGGTATGTTACAGATCATAGTTTGTATTCCAATTAGCTGAGAATGTTTAAAGCTGAAGAAATAGCAAACTATAAACGAAAAATGATTTTTCTATGTGTATAAGAGTGTGTGTAGTAAAGATTCTGAGTAAGGGCTTTATTAAAATTCCTTTCTGTCTTAAAAGAAGAAGAAAACCAACTACCAACTATTTAGGAGTTTTAAGTAATGATAGTAAATGAAATGTACAGTACATATTTACTTTCAGTCTAATTACTACACAGACTTTTATACATATGATGTTATTGTTTTAGGTATATATAGGGGGAGAGAAAATGAGAAAGTTATTAACGGTAATTGGACTTACGTTTTTAATGCTAGCTGGATGTAGTAATGGGGATTTTGACAAAGCAATGGATGAAGGGAAGACCGCGTTAACGAATAAAGAATATAAAAATGCTTTATCATCATTTGAACGAGCATTAGATGAGAAAAAAGATGATTCAGATGCAACAGTGCTTGTAGAACAAACGAAAGTAATGATTGAAGCAGTGAAGTTAAAAGAAGAAAAAAAGGTAGAAGAATCAATCAAGTCATTTGGAAAAGTAGAGAACATGAAGAATGGAAATAATACGCTTATAAAACAAGCCAAGGAAGAACGAACAGCATTAGTAGCGATCTTAGAACAAAAAAAGAAGTATGAAGAGCAACTGACAAAAAGCGAAGAGTTAATAAGTAAGAAAAATTATGCAGATGCGAAAGAGATGTTAAATAAGGTACTTTCAGAAACAAAAGATAACAAGAACCTTGAAGAATATAATAAAAAGGCTTTAGGATTAATCACTAAAATTGGTGAAGAGGAAAAAACTGCAAAGAGTGTAACGACAGCAGCGAAGGCACAAAAAAATGATGCAGTAACGAGTCAAAAGGTAGCGACAGAAAAGAACCAAAAAGCAGAGACAGAAAAAAATCAAAAGGCAGTAACAGAAAAGAACCAAAAAACAGAGACAGAAAAAAATCAAAAGGCAGTAACAGAAAAGAACCAAAAAACAGAGATAGAAAAGAATCAGAAGGTAGTAACAGAAAAGAACCAAAAAGTAGAGACAGAAAAGAATCAAAAGGTAGAGACAGGAAAGAATCAAGATGCATTTACTTTTGAGAAAGCTAAAGAATATATCAAAAAAGAATATAAAGAAGAATATAATTACACGCTAGAGGATACGCAAGTAGAAAATGGAAAGAAATATTATCAAATTAGAGTGCGTACGACATATAAAATAGAAGGTGCAGCTGGAGCAGGATTTACTGGAGTATTCAAGGTGTTCGAAGATGGTACAATTGTTGAAATGCACTAAATTGATGAAAAAGGTATCCTCAAAGTATTTGAGGGTACCTTTTTAGCATAAAAAAAAGCATCTAGCAAAAGTACTAGATGCAAATAAAAACACAAGGGAAGATAAATGTCTTCCCGTTTCCCGTAAGTAATTATATCAAAAAAATTATAAAAAACTAGCTTTATTTTTAATATAATGAATGTGTGAGGCTATGATGTTGTAGAATTACATTGTTTTCATAGTGTTTTTATTAAAAGGAGTGAATTATAGTGCTCAAAGTAAAATTTTATGATTGGAAAAAACAACGTCCTAAAAAACATTATTTGCGTGTGCATGAAATTAGGATTTTTGAGTTAATTTTCTCAAAGAAAATTAACGAGTTTGAAATGGGATTAGGAGAGATTGAGCAAGTTACTGTCTATTGTTTAGCTAATGAAAATACTGATATTTCATATAAAGTGAATAGAGCTTTAGGTGAAATTTGTGTATATGTTCCTTACGATTTTATGGAATTTTTAACACGTGATTCAGTTGAAGAGAAATACAATGAGTTTTGTAAATTAGTACATCAATATGTTATCCCCGGACTTGAAGAAAACTCTACTCTCTCACCATCTATTGTTAGAGAGTATGTCGAGGAGTCTTTGGGAGAAATTGTGAAACAAAACTATGAAGGGATATTTTTAGTAGGGAAGACACCTAAAAAAAGCCCAAGCCGTAAGAAGATAGCGATATTAAAAGGAATTCATCGTGTTAAAGGTTTCCAACTACGATGTGAGGTGTACGATGAAAAGGGTTTAAAGATTCGCGATCAATTATTGGTGGAAGAGGTAGGTAACGAAATGGTGTATTCAAGATTTTTAGGCACATTAAAATGGGAAAGTGAAAATTTAATTGTGGTCAAATCAAAATCTAGTAGTCGGAAAGAAGAAATTTATATTTAATAATAAAGCTATTATAGAAGAAATGATTTGTAGAAAGAAGAGATGCTATTGCTTCTTCTTTCTTTATGTGTATTCGATTAATGAAGGGAATTTTAAAGAAATGCTCGACACAATGTAAGGAACTATAATTTTACAAAACTGTATATAACAACTAATATATAATTAATAAATTCATATAATTGGAGTGATGAGATGCAGCCGTTAGAGAGGGAGATTCATTCTAATATGCTAAAAGTGTGGAGAATTCATGCTTTAATTGGGGCGGCAGTTATACTAGCAGTCGTAATTGCGTATTTCTTTTTTATGATTAACTTTAACTGGTGGGGCTGGTTGTTTGGATTGTTAGTGACAGGAGCAGTTATATACATACCACTCGACTATTTTGTATTTCCAAATTTACGTCAACGTTATTATAGTTACAGATTAAATGAAGAAGAGATTGAGATTCAAAAGGGAATGTTCGTTGTAAAACGCGTACTTATTCCGATGATTCGCGTGCAGCACGTAACGATTGAGCAAGGACCAATTATGAGAAAGTATAATTTAGCAGAATTACATATTTCAACAGCGGCAACTTCGCATAGTATTCCAGGCTTAACGAAAGAAGAAGCAGAACAGCTGAAAAGACAAATTGGAGAGCTTGCGAAAGTGAGTGATGAGGGTGTATAAGAGGCAACATCCGATCACGATATTGTTAGGTATTCGAATTGCGACTTTGTTGCCTTTTATTTTTCTTGTTTTATTTCGTTCAGATGGTGAAGTAAAACCTTGGTATTTCTTACATCTTGTTCTTTTGTTTGTATTATTTATTATGGCAATTTTCTCAGCTATAAAATGGTATTTCAAAGTGTACTGGGTTGAAAATAATATTTTACATATAAAACACGGTGTTTTTGTAAAGAAGGAAAGTTATTTAAATAAAGACCGTGTGCAAAACATTAGTACATCTTCTAATGTCATTTATCAAATGCTTGGGCTTACGAAATTAAATATAGAAGTAGCGGGCGGCGGTAGTGAGCCGGAAGTGATGTTAGTTGGTATTAAAGAAGATGAAGCGAAGGAACTGATTGCCTTATTAAATAAAAAAAGAAGCGCTGCGAGTGAAGAAGTACCCATGGCAGAAGAAAGTAAGACGATTTATCAGTTAACGATGAAAGAGATTTTAGTAGCTTCCATTACGTCTGGTAGATTCGGATTAGTGTTTTCTGGATTACTTCTTATTTACACAGAGTTTAATCAATTTCTTCCAGAATGGCTCATAAATAAAGTGGAAGCGTATGTGATGGATAACGGTGTATATGAATTAATCGTTATGGCCGCGATTTTAATGGCAATTTCGTGGGTCATTTCTACGGCCGGCTATGCATTAAAATACGCGAACTTTAAAATTGAGCGAAACGGAAATGAAATTCGTATCGTTCAAGGGTTATTTGATAAGAAAGAGTTTGTGTTAAAATTACACCGCATTCAAGCGATTACTGTAAAAGAAGGAATTCTCCGCCAGCCTTTCGGTTATTGCTCTGTCGAAGTGGAAGTCATTCAAAGTATAGAAGCGGCAGGGAATGAAGTGATGTTACATCCTTTTATGAAGAAAAAAGATGTACAGCAGCTACTTGCCTATTTACAGTTGCCGTATGAAATAGAAGAGGAAATCGTTCATTTACCGAAGGCTGCATTACGCCGTTACGTCGTAATGGGCTGGATTACAAGTGCTGTGCTCGCTGTGCCAATCGCTGGTGCGAGTATATATTTTAAACAACATACTGCGTTGTTCGTTCTTATACCGCTATTTATTGTATTTACAATACTTGCATACGCTAGATATAAAAGTGGTGGATATATGATACGAGACAATCAGTTAGTAATGGTGCACCGAGGTCTCGCGAAATATACAGGGATCATGCGAAGAAGGCATATTCAAGTGGTCGGATACAATCAATCTTATTTTCAAAAGAAAGACGAGTTATGTACAGCTGCTGTAGCGGTGGCGGGACATGGTTATGAAGTGAAGCATATGCGAAAAGAAGACGCGCTTCGCATATATAATTGGTATAAAGAAAAAGGAAACACCGGTGTGTAATGGTGTTTCCTTTTTTGTGTGTCGTCATTTGTCGATAAGTCGATATATTTCGAGTTGCGCCGATATATTCGAAAAATCGCCGATATAATTTCACATACCGCTGACTCCGAACTCCGAAAATTAAACTAACACATCAAAAGTAGTCACGAACGACGGGCGCGAGAAAATACTTTTTTGCTGTTCTGCATGTGGATGCGCCTGAGCCTGAGCTTGTCCCTCTGCTTGTGCAGGACGTTTTTTGTGAGCATTTTCGAATGAACGTGATTCTGTCCAGTCTTTAAAGTTTTGCTCAGTTTCCCACATCGTTAAGATGACATATGTATCATTACTTAATGGGCGAAGAACACGGATTGCTTGGAAGCCAGGCTCATTTTCGATTAGACCAGCACGGTTTTTAAAACGTTTTTCAAATACAGGGCGACCTTCGTCTGTTACAGAAATGTTGTTACAAACGATGTAGCCAGATTGTCCTTTAAATTCTCCAACAGCGTCTAATACGTCATACTGAAGTGTCGATTCTACAGATTCTTCAGTATTTTCTTTATAAAACATATCTTTTTCGTTATTTTTTGCAGTGAAATGTGCTTGTTCTAGAGGTGTTTCGTATGAAATAATAGCCTTCATTTTAATGCCCCCTTTATGGTTTGTCTCTATTATATCAATTCTCTTAAAAAACTTCGAAGATTATATACATAAAGATACTTCTTTTTCAAATAATAAATGTACCATCATTTGGAAAGAAGGCCGATGTATGAAGAAAGCAAAGTGGACTTTATTAGGCGGGGTAGCAACGTTCCTAGTAGCGATTGTACTCTATAAACTTATTGTGTTAACTGGTGGCTATATGATGGATGAAAAGCAGCTTGTTTTCCACTCTTCATCACGTATCGTTGACCAGAAAGGAAAAGAAATTACGAAGTTATATGTAGAAAATAGAGAGCTCGTGCCGATTGAAGAAATTCCAAAGTACGTGCAGCAAGCATTTATTGCTGTGGAAGATTCTCGTTTTTATGAGCATCAAGGAATTGATTACCCTTCTATATTTCGGGCGCTTTATAAAGACGCGTTAGCTGGAGAGAAGGTAGAAGGCGGTAGTACGATTACGCAGCAACTGGCTAAAAACGTCTTTTTAACTCGCGAAAAAACATTTACGCGCAAATTGAAAGAGGTCGCAATTTCTCTTCAATTAGAGCAAAAATATACGAAGCAGCAAATTCTTGAAATGTATATGAACCATATTTATTTCGGTCATGGGGCATATGGTATTCAAGCGGCAGCAAAGTTGTATTTTAATAAAAATGTAGAAGATTTAACAGTGGAAGAGGGAGCTATGCTTGCAGGGCTTCCGAAATCGCCAAATGGCTATTCACCGTACTTATCCCTAGAAAAGAGTAAAGGGCGCCGTGATCTTGTTTTGTCACTTATGCATAAACAAGGCTATTTAACAGCGGAAGATAGTGTTCGTTACCAAGGGAAAACAATCGCTCTTTATAAAAATTCAGATGAACGTGAACTCGCATATATGCCGTATATCGATATGGTTATAGATGAAGCGGCGCGTTTATATGGTTTATCGCATCAAGAAGTACTGCGCGGAGGATATACGTTTGTCGTACCGATGGATGAAAAAGTTCAAAAGGTAGCATATAACCAGTTTCAAGATGCGAGAAATTTCCCTGGTAAAGAAAACGGGGCGCAAGGTGCATTTTTATTAATGGATAATCAGACTGGCGGAATTAAAGCCGCGATTGGCGGAAGAGAATATGTTCCGAGAGGGCTTAATCGCGTTTTTGCAAAGCGGCAGCCTGGTTCTGTTTTAAAGCCGCTTATCGTATATGGACCTGCACTTGAGACGAAGAAATATAATCCATATTCTTTATTAACGAATGAAAAAAGTTCTTTTGAAGGTTATGAACCTCGAAATTATAATCATGAGTATACGAAAGAGATGACGATGTACGATGCGGTATTAGAATCAGCAAATGTGCCAGCTGTATCTTTATTAAATGAATTAGGGGTAGATGAGGGAAAGCAATATTTAGAGAAAGGGAATGTTCATATTGCAGACTCAGGTTTAAGCACAGCACTTGGCGGGCTGAAAAATGGTGTGTCTCCATTTGATCTTGTCAAAATGTACCGATCTTTTTTAGCAAACGGGAATATTATTGAACCGCACGTTATCGATAAAGTATTAAATAGACACGGGGCGGTCATTGGAGAATCATCAAAAGCTGAAACGAAAGTCTTTTCGAAGCAAACGGCATGGTATATGACAAAGATGCTTGAAGGAGTTGTGAAAGAAGGTACGGCGAAAGCTGGCGTATATAATGGAGCTTTAGCTGGAAAAACAGGCACAACTTCATTGCCGAATGATGACAATGGTGCGCGTGATATGTGGTTCGTTGGATATACACCGAATTTAGTAGGTGCAGTTTGGATTGGCTATGACCGCACCGATAAAGAGCATCAATTACAAGATGGAAATGCATCTGCAACGATGTTATTTAAAAAGATTTTAACGAAAGCAAACATACAAGATAAAGCGAGTTTTCATAGGCCAAAAGGTGTTGAAACAATTGGACTGCCAATTCGTTTAGATAAGATTCAAAACGTGGAAGCAAAACTAGCATTTAGTCCTTTCGGTTTATTTGCAATGAAACTAAGCTGGACGCCGCTTCCTGATGAGCGAATTATGTATCGGATTTATAAAGTTGAAAAAGGAATTCATACTCACGTTGGAACGGCAAAAGGAACGGGGAAATATGAGGAGAAGTTTATTAATATATTCTCAAAACCAAGTTTTTACGTTGTGCCATATAACACACAAACGAACCGTGAAGGAGAAAAGTCAAAAGTAGCTAAACCGTAGTTTTTCTCTGTGCTATAATAAGAATGTTGTGAAAATAGTAAACGTTTTTACGAACGTTTGTGTCAATTTAATGAACAACGTACATAATGTTATGCATTTTGTTTTTACAAGCTGTATAGTAAAAAAAGATAAATATCGGAATAGAGCATATTTAAAGAAAAAGCATTGGTAAGGAAGGGAGCTAGGGTCTTGGTAAGAACTATAAATGAGACATTTTTAAAAGCATGTAGGGGGGAACGTACAGAGTATGTACCAGCATGGTATATGCGTCAAGCAGGTCGTTCACAGCCGGAATATCGAAAGATAAAAGAGAAATATTCTTTATTTGAAATTACACATAATCCAGAGTTGTGCGCTTACGTTACAAAGTTGCCAGTTGATCAATATAACGTAGACGCAGCAATTCTTTATAAAGATATTATGTCACCACTACCTGCAATTGGTGTTGATGTGGAAATTAAATCTGGCATTGGTCCAGTTATCGATAGTCCAATCCGTTCTTTACAAGATGTAGAAAAATTAGGGGAAATCAATCCAGAAGATGACGTACCTTACATACTAGATACAATTCGTTTATTAACGACAGAAATGTTAGATGTACCGTTAATCGGTTTTTCAGGAGCTCCATTTACGTTAGCGAGCTATATGATTGAAGGCGGTCCTTCTCGTAACTACCATAATACGAAAGCGTTTATGTATGCAGAGCCGAAAGCTTGGTTCGCTTTAATGGATAAGCTTGCAGATATGGTTATTACATATTTAAAAGCGCAAATTAACGCAGGAGTAAAAGCGGTTCAAATTTTCGATTCTTGGGTTGGAGCAGTAAATGTAGCGGATTACCGTATATTTATTAAACCAGCGATGGAGCGTATTTTTGCAGAAGTTCGCCCGATGGGTGTTCCAATGATTATGCACGGCGTAGGTGCTGCACATTTAGTGAATGAATGGCACGACTTACCGCTTGATGTAGTAGGTTTAGATTGGCGCTTACCGATTGAAGAAGCACGCGCACGTGGTGTTCACAAGGCGGTACAAGGAAATATGGATCCTTCATTCTTATTAGCACCTTGGCCTGTTATTGAAGAACATGTAAAAGGTATTTTAGATCAAGGGATGAAGCAGCCAGGTTATATCTTTAACTTAGGTCACGGCGTATTCCCAGAAGTAAATCCAGATACATTAAAACGCTTAACTACATTTATTCATGAGTACTCTAAAGAACAGTTAGCGAAGTAAAGGAGATTGTCTGTATGAAAAAGAAAATTGGTTTGCTTGTAATGGCATACGGAACGCCATATAAAGAAGAAGATATTGAACGTTACTATACACATATTCGCAGAGGAAGAAAGCCAAGTCCTGAAATGCTAGAAGATTTAACAGAGCGTTACCGTGCAATTGGTGGTATTTCTCCTTTAGCTACTATTACATTAGAGCAAGCTAAAAAGTTAGAGACACGTTTAAATGAAATACAAGATGAAGTAGAGTACCACATGTATCTTGGTTTAAAACATATTGAACCGTTCATTGAAGATGCAGTACAAGCTATGCATAAAGATGGAATAGAAGATGCAATTGCACTCGTTCTTGCCCCTCACTATTCTACTTTTAGCGTGAAGTCGTATGTAGGACGAGCGCAAGAAGAAGCAGGAAAACTTGGAAACTTAACAATTCACGGCATCGATAGCTGGTATAAAGAACCGAAATTTATTCAGTATTGGGTCGATGCAGTGAAAGGTATATATAACGGTATGTCAGAAGCAGAACGTGAAAAAGCAGTGTTAATCGTATCTGCACATAGTTTACCAGAAAAAATTATCGCACTCGGCGATCCATACCCGGATCAATTAAACGAAACAGCTGACTATATTGCACGTGGTGCTGAAGTAGCAAATTATGCAGTAGGTTGGCAAAGTGCCGGAAATACACCAGATCCTTGGATTGGTCCAGATGTACAAGATTTAACGAGAGAACTAAATGAAAAATACGGCTACAGTTCATTCGTATATGCACCAGTTGGATTTGTTGCGGAACATTTAGAAGTTTTATATGACAATGACTTTGAGTGTAAAGTGGTAACGGATGAAATTGGCGCGAAATATTATCGTCCAGAAATGCCAAACGCATCGGACGCATTTATCGACTGTTTAGCAGATGTTGTATTAAAGAAAAAAGAATCTGTAATGTAAGTAGAAAGGGGGAGCTTACTTGAGGAAAAAAGTTGTGATCATCGGCGGTGGCATCACAGGATTGACAACAATGTATAACTTACAAAAAGAAATTCGTGAAAAAAACTTGCCGATAGATGCATTGCTTATAGAAGCGTCTGGTAAACTTGGCGGGAAAATTCAAACCGTTCAAAAAGATGGATTTACAATTGAACGCGGTCCTGATTCTTTCTTAGCAAGAAAAGAGAGCGCAGCTAAATTAGTGAAAGAATTAGGACTTGATGCTGAACTTGTAAATAATAAGGCTGGTCAATCGTTCGTTCTCGTAAACAATCGGTTACATAAAATGCCGAGCGGTTCAATGATGGGAATTCCAACGCAAATTACGCCGTTTCTATTTTCCGGATTGTTCTCCCCAATTGGTAAACTAAGAGCTGGTTTTGACTTATTAATGCCTAGATCAAAACCAGTTTCTGATCAATCACTCGGGCAGTTTTTCAGGCATCGCCTTGGAAATGAAGTCGTTGAAAATTTAATTGAGCCATTATTATCTGGTATTTATGCAGGGGATATTGATGAAATGAGTTTAATGTCAACATTCCCTCAAATTTATCAAATTGAACAGGAGCACCGTAGTATTTCACTCGGTATGCGTACGCTCGCTCCAAAGCAAGAGAAGGCTGAATTGAAAAAAGGAATATTTAAAACTGTGAAAACCGGTTTAGAATCTATAGTAGAATCTCTTGAAACGAAGATTCCTAATGATATGATAATGAAGGGAACTCGTATCGAAAAGGTTGCAAAACTTGGTGATAGTTATACGATTACGCTTAGTAACGGAAAAGAAATGGAAGCAGACGCGATTGTAGTTGCGACGCCGCATAAAGTATTGCCATCTATGTTTGCGCAGTATAAGCAGTTTCGTTTCTTCCGTAACATTCCGTCTACATCAGTTGCAAACGTGGCACTTGCTTTCCCAAAGTCTGCAATTCAGCGTGATATTGATGGTACCGGATTTGTCGTATCAAGAAATAGTGATTATACAATTACAGCGTGTACGTGGACACATAAAAAATGGCCACATACAACGCCAGAGGGAAAAACGCTTCTTCGCTGTTACGTCGGGCGCCCAGGTGATGAAGCGATTGTTGAACAAACTGACGAAGAAATTGTACAGCTCGTATTAGAGGACTTACAAAAGACAATGGATATTACAGAGGATCCAGAGTTTACAATTGTAAGCCGCTGGAAAGAAGCCATGCCTCAATATACAGTAGGCCATAAAGAGCGAATGAAGAAGCTCACAACATTTATGGAGGAAGAATTGCCAGGTGTGTATTTGGCAGGTAGTTCTTACGCTGGTTCTGGTCTTCCGGCTTGTATTGAGCAAGGTGAGTTAGCGGCGAAACGTGTGTTATTTCATTTAGAGAAAGTAATGGAGACTAAATTAGTCGCACATTAAAATATTTCAAACAAAACGCCTTCAATTATATTGAAGGCGTTTTGTTTATTGGATAAAATACCTTTAGTCAATAAACCTATATAAGTTATTTTGTATTATAGTTTGAAAACTTGTAAATTAAATAAATTTTGTGTAAAACTTGTCGAAATATAGTTCTATATAACGAATCATTTGATATGATAGAAATGTTGAGAAAATATGAAATAGGGAGAGGGAGATGGCTGTGAAGAAATTGTTAAGTGTCTTTTTATCATTAATGTTATTGCTTTCATTTACTGGAACTTTAGCGCAGGCGGAAGAAACTACTTCTATGTCAGTAGAAAAAGCAATTCAAGTATTTAAGCAGCAAGGGAAAACGAAGGGGATAGTGGAAGGATATATCGTTGGGTATACGCAAAGTCCTTCTAAATACACGAAAGATCCGGCTAAGTTTGACGACACAAACGTGGCAATTGCCGATTCGCCAAACGAAACAAATCCAGACAAGATCATGCCTGTTCAATTACCAAAAGGTGATGTGAGGACGGCTGTAAACGTGAAAGATCATCCTGAAAATATCGGGAAGAAAGTTAGGTTGACAGGGACGCTTGAGTTATATTTCGGTAGCCCAGGTTTAAAATCAGTAACAGCTCATAAGTTTCAAGGAGAAGAACAAAACCGCGTTAGCGATGTAGTGGCATCACCAAATGGTGGGGAAGTTGCAAAAGGAACAGCAGTAACATTAACAACGAATACAGAAGGAGCAACAATCTACTATACGTTAGATGGCTCTAACCCTACAAACAAGAGTGTTCGTTATAACGGACAAATTGTAGTGAATGAAAATAGTGTGATTAAAGCAATTGCAGAGAAAGAAGGGCTTACTTCTTCAGCGATTTCAACATTTTCATTTATTATCGTAAATAATGAACCAGTTCGTATTCATGATATTCAAGGGAAATCACATATTTCTCCTTACAATGGGAAGAAAGTAAACAGTGTGGAGGGCGTTGTCACAGCGCTTGATAAAAATGGTTTTTATATAGAAGATAATCAGCCGGATAATGATCCAGCTACTTCTGAAGGTATTTACGTATACAAAAAAGATGCGAATGTAGCAGTAGGAGATCTTGTCCAAGTTGATGGAGAAGTAGAAGAATATGTTGGACCTGGATATGCAGAGCGATTTGAAACAGACTTAACGACGACGGAAATTAAGGCGAGTCGCGTTGCTGTAATCGCAAAAGATCAACCTTTACCAGCGCCGATTGTATTAGGAGAAAACGGTGTGAAAATCCCTGATCAAATTATCGATAATGATGCATTCGGTCTATTTGATCCAAATGAAGATGCAATCGACTTTTATGAAAGTGTAGAAGGTATGCGCGTTACGATGCCAACACCAAAAATTATCGCTCCGCAGAAAAACGGTAATTTATATGTAACAGTAAAAAATGGCGGAGATAAAGTAGTAACGAAGTATGGTACACCTTTATTAGATAAAGAGCAATTAAATCCAGAGCGTCTTTCTGTAAAAGTACCTCGTGATTATGTCGCGAAAGTAGGCGATACGTTCACTGGAGATATAACAGGCGTAGTAGGATATGACTACGGTGCGTTCCGCATTTCGCCAGTAACGGAATTACCATCTGTAGTGGACGGCGGATTTAAGCAAGTAGGGGCAAATATTCAGCCGCGTCTTGATAAGTTAACAGTTGCTACATATAACATTGAAAACTTCTCAGCGAACAAAAAAGAAACAACAGATGAAAAAGTGAAAGCGTTAGCTTATTCTATTAAATATAATTTAAAAATGCCTGATATTATCGGTGTACAAGAGATGCAAGATAATAATGGAGCAATCAATGACGGTACGACTGATGCATCTTTAAGCGCAAAACGTATCATTGATGCTGTATTAGAAATTCGTGGACCGAAGTATGAGTATGTAGAAATTGCGCCGAACAACAATCAAGACGGCGGGGCACCTGGAGCGAATATTCGCGTCGGTTTCTTCTATAACCCATCTCGTGTGAAATTAGCGACAGCACCGAAGTTACTAGATAAAAATGTTGTTCGTATTGGAGACGAAAATTCATTATTTGAAAGTACACGTAAACCGTTAGCGGCAGAATTTACGTTCCAAGGACAAAATGTTGTTGTCATTTCAAATCACTTAAACTCAAAACTAGGAGATGCAACGCCATTTGGAAAAGTGCAGCCGCTCGTATTAAAGAGTGAAGAAAAACGAGTTCAATTAGCACAAGAAGTGAATCATTTCGTACAAGGTATTCAAGAAAAGAATACAAATGCACCAGTTGTTGTATTAGGTGATATGAACGACTTTGAATTCTCTAAACCTTTAGAAGCACTAGAGGGAACGATATTAAAAGACATGTTAAACACAGTGCCGAAAGAGAACCGCTATACGTACATTCATGAAGGTAACGCACAAGTGCTAGATCATATTTTAGTAACAAATAACATCGCACCGCACACAATTGTAGACCCAGTACACTTAAACTCAAACATTATGAAAGAACATGGACGTGTAAGTGACCACGATCCAGTACTTGTTCAAATTGATTTGAAGAAGGCTTCTTAAATAGTCGAGAAAGAACGCTTAGAAATATACTAAGCGTTCTTTTACATTATTAGGAATTCTTATGGTGAAATAGATGGAATATTCATTCTTCAACGCAAGGAGGTGTAGACATATGGTAGCCCGAATAAACGGGAAATTAATGAATCAGCTTGCAATTTTTTTTAGCATGATCGTCATGCTTCAGTTTGTAGCTGATATAACAGGGCTTACACAGAATCTAGATAGTATGTATTACTTAATAAATACCGCAACTTCCTATATAACGTTTAGTTTGGCGGTTATTTTTACTTTAATCGGTGCAAGAAGAGAATTAAGTAAATATGCAATTATTGCATTATGTTTAGTGGTAGCTATTAAAGCAATTTATTTTGCGACTGTTGTTATTTTATGGGGATTGGCTGGTACGCCGTAAATGAATAAAAAAAACCTAATTTCCAAGATAACGTGAGGAAATTAGGTTTTTATCCCGCTATTCGCCGGGCAGTAAAACTCCCACCTCAAAATTCAGTTGGAGCAAAGAAGTTAGGCGGGAGATAACTGCCCGTAAAGCCCCCACTGATTATTAGCCTTCACTTTATAATGGCTGAAAAGCCTTTCTACATCGATCTCGTTTTTGAAGTCTTCTCATATATCTTTTTTTGTCCCGTTGTAATCCTTTTATGTACATAAATAAGCTGACAAGGAAGAAAAATGTACATTGTAAAATGTATGGTGACATCCCGTGTAATGGTTGTTTTGGATCATATAAGTGAATAGGTGCTCCGCCTATTGTAGGGAATATTGTATTTAGCAGGACGAAGGGAATGGAAGTAACTGCCAATGGGAATAGAAGTGCCATATAATCCTTTTGTGACCATGTGGACGCTGCTAAACCTAAGAGGGCCATTAAACCAGCGAATAAAAAATTAATCCCAATATATAGATAAATATAAGTGATGGGAGAAGAGAAATATAACTCTGCGAACATTCCGTTGCCATTTATCATGCTAGTACCGACGGTTGGATCTCCATTTGGAATTGTTAATTTGCAAAGTAATAAAGAAAGAATGAACGGTAAAGTATAAAGAAATCCCCCGCAGAAAAATGTAACGATATACTTTGTAAAGGAATACGAGAATAGGGAAATTTCCTTACTTATAAAAGTTTTGAAACCATCGGATTTATCGGAATTATAACTCGTACTAAATGGTAAACTTGCAATAACAGGCATTAATAATAAATAAATCTCCATTTCATTATTACGAAACCCGATCCATTTAAAAGCAGTTGCTATAGCCCCATTCGTTGCGTCTCCTAAATAACGAATTACATAATAATAATGATAAACAGAAATAAGAGCTAATCCACTAAACATAATAATTAAAGAAACACGATTACAAAAAGCTTGCCTTATATTTAAACGAAGCGCACGCATCATGATTGAAAAAGCCTCCACTATTTTGATAAACTTGTCTATTTTCTATATTACTATTAAATGTAAAGATTTTCTTGTTTTTTTATTTGATTATTTGAAAAAAGGGAATTTCGTTGTCGTTAAGTAAGGTTTAATCATATATCTTAAGAACACCTTTTCTTTTTCTCTTTTCTTCTGATACACTATGACAGTATTATATAACTTGACTGGAATTTTTTTATACTGGAAATAATAAAAAAGAGAACTTGTCTAGAATGTAAGCGTGTGGTAATATCAAAGATGTACTGATTGACTATATTATCCAATTGGTCATTTTTGGAGGTGAAGATGTGGCGATAGATCGAAAACGTTCTATTATTGAAGCTGCAACAAAGTCTTTTTCAGCGTTCGGTTATAAAGCAACAACGATGGATCAAGTAGCGAAGTTAGCGAATGTAGGAAAAGGAACGATTTATACTTTTTTCAAAAATAAAGAAGAGCTATTTGGTGAAATTATTTCTAATTTAATTACAGAAATGAAGCAAGTTGCAGAAAATGCAATTCGTTCAGATATTTCATTTTTTGAAAATGTACATAGAGCATTATATAGCATATTAGAATTTAGAAAAGAACATCAGCTCATGATTAAACTAATTCAAGAAGAGCGTGATATGGGAACGAAAGAAGTACAAGAAGTGATGCAACAAGTAGATGTGGAAATCGTTTCTGTTATTCAATCGTATTTAGAAATTGCGATTGAAAAGGGTGAAATCAGCAAATGTGATCCAGAAATTACAGCGTTTATTATGCTTCGCCTATACGTATCGCTTATTTTTGATTGGGAAAAAAATCATGAACCGTTAGAAAAAGAAAAAATATCGGAATTATTCGAACTTTATTTACTAAAAGGATTGTCAAATTAAGATAATCCTTTTAATATTATAAAAAATGACTAATTGAACAAATTGGTCAATCGTATAAGGAGGATGGTTAAATATAATCATGTAGATGAAAATGTGCATAGTATAAATTCGGGGATAAGGCATATGTATGAACAGATATAGCCTTTTTATTTGGGTAAAAATGACCATAAATCGATTTTGGTCATTTTTAAAAAGGGGGATAAATTATGAAATGGCATAAGTTGCTTAGTAAAGAATTTACAGAGATTATAAAAAGTAAAAAAATATTAATTCCAATTATCGCGGTTTTATTTGTACCGATTTTATATGCGGGTATGTTTTTATGGGCCTTTTGGGATCCGTATGAACAGCTAGATGACTTGCCAGTTGCGGTAGTCAATTTAGATAAAGGTGCAGAACTTGATGGGAAACCAATTGAGGTCGGGAAAGGGCTCGTTGATAACTTAAAAGATAATAAAAGTTTTAAATGGGAATTTGTAAGTGAAAAAGAAGCGAAAGAGGGAATGGAAGGCAGAAAGTATTACATGTTAGTACGTATTCCAGATGACTTCTCAAGTAACGCTACAACGTTATTAAAAGACGATCCGAAACCATTGAACTTAGAATATATTCCAAATGAAAGTTTGAACTTCTTATCCTCACAAATTGGCGGAACAGCCATTGAAAAAATTAAAAGTGAAGTATCAAGCACGTTAACGAAAACATATGCAGAGAAAATGTTTGATTCCATTAAAGATGTCTCAAAAGGATTAGCAGATGGAGCGGACGGAGCAAATAAATTACATGATGGAGCTAGTGAGTTGCATGATGGATCAAGTAAAGTGACGGATGGGCTCTATACACTTCAAGAGAAATCTGGGGAGATGAAAGATGGAGTTGGGAAGTTAGTAGATGGATCTAATAAATTACAAGATGGGTCCGGAAAAGTAACAACAGGTTTAAATACGTTAAATAGCAAAACGGGTGAAATGCAGATAGGTATAGGGAAATTACAAGATGGATCTCAGAAAGTAACTGATGGTTTGAATACATTAGCAAATAAATCAGGTGAATTAAAAACAGGAACGAATGAATTAGCGAACGGTATGGAAAAGCTTGTTGGAGGACAAAGTCAATTAGAAGAAGGTTCTCAAAAAATTGAAAATGGTTTGCAAGATTTAAATAGTACAGTAAAGCATTCTGTTGTAGGTTTAGAGGAAATGCAGGCGAAAGTTCCTTCTATATTAAATACTGTAAATGAGAAAATGAACGGAGCTGCAGAAAACGTAAATCAGTTAAATGAATTTACTCAATCAACAGCAGGAGATGCAAAAACTGCAGCGCAAGATGTAGCTAATTTGCAAAAGCAAATCGAGAGTTTACCAAAAGAATATCAAGAGAAGTTACAACCATATATAACAAATGCGGCGAAAAGTACAGCGACAGTTCAGCAGAAAGCTATTGGAGTAGCAGGTGGAACAAATAAATTAAATGAAGAAGTAAAACAATTAAAAGGTGAAATAACTCAAACAACAAGTGATGCGCAAAACAAACTACCGAATACAGCGAAATTGCAATCTTTAACGGAGGGTATTGAGAAATTACTGAATGCGCAAAACGAATTTGTAAGCAAATTTCATGGATTTGGTGAAGGATTAAGTAATGCCAAAGTAGGTGTAGATAAATTAAATAACGGGTCAGGTCAATTAATTGATGGAGTAACTCAATTAGCAGATGGCTCAAGTAAAGTAACAGGTGGTTTAGGTACATTATCTGTAGGAGCAAGCCAAATGACAGGAGGAATAACGCAATTAGAGGATGGCTCAAGTCAAGTAACAACAGGCATAGGTACTCTAAATGGTGGTCTAAATAAAATGTCAACTGGCTCAACACAGCTAATCGACGGCGTAAATAAACTAGCAGACGGCTCTGGAAAAGTGACTGACGGACTCGTAAAAGTAAACGACGGTTCAGGTGAACTTGCTGAGAAGCTTGGTGAAGGCGCAGAAAAAACGGGAGAAGTGAAAGGGACGGATAAAACGTATGATATGTTTGCAAGCCCTGTAAAAGTGAAGACGGAGAAAATGGCGGAAGTTCCAAACTACGGAACAGGATTCACACCGTATTTCTTATCACTCGGTTTATTCGTTGGGGCATTACTATTATCTATCGTATACCCATTACGCGATACAGTCGGCGTTCCGAAATCAGGATTCAGCTGGTTTATTAGTAAGTTTGGTGTTTTACTATCAGTCGGTATTATTCAAGCAATAGTAGCAGATGTCATATTACTGTTCTGGTTAGGTGTAGAAGTACAAAGTATTCCATACTTTATACTCTTTAGTATTGTTACGAGCTTAGCGTTTATTTCATTAATTCAATGTTTAGTAACAGCATTCGGTGATGCAGGGCGTTTCATCGCAATCATCACATTAATTATTCAGCTTACAACAAGTGCTGGAACATTCCCGCTAGAGTTGATTCCGAAGTATTTACAACCATTTAATGCTTGGTTACCGATGACATATTCTGTATCAGGATTGAAAGCAGTCGTATCAAGCGGAGACTTTAACTTCATGTGGCAAAATATTGGGATACTCATGATCTTTATCGTTGTATTATCACTTGGAACAATTGCTTCATTAATGTGGATGCACAAACGACAATTTAAAAATATTGCTGAGAATCAATCGGTTGAAGCGTAGGGAAAAAGCACCTTTTTGGTGCTTTTTTATTTTAGCTTATCGTTTGTATAGGCTAGTCTACTATGTTAATGTTTCTTTTTGTTTTAGTTCTTTAATTCCATTTCTATTCTTTTTAATGCTAATTCAGCTGCCAATTTCCCGTTATGTTGTCCATGTTCTTTAACCCAATTTAGTTTTTCGCTAGCTGGCACGTATCTATGGAAACCTAGAATTTCAGCCGCTCTCTCTTGTACCCACATATCCGAGTCGTCCAAGAAGGGAAGTATTTCATGCAATTGTGTGTAAGGAGTTAAAGCCATAATTGAAAATAAATATTGAGTTCTTTTAGCTTCATTTAATTCAGGTTGTTTAAGAAGGTTTTTCAATTCTTTAATGGTGTGTACATCTTGCTGTATTTGCAATTCATCCGTATTTTCTTTGGAACAAGGATAATGTTTTGGAAGTTCATACCAATCGATTTCAGGACTTTCTAATAGAGTGTTTATTAACGTTTGTACATTAGGATATACTGGGGACAAATCCATTTCTTCATGGTCTATAAAACAAACTCTGCCTGATAGCGGCCCTAACATGTAAACACCTATATAATTGGAATTATCATCTGTCCATAATGGGAAAACTTCTGAAATAGTAACATCTTCATGTAGGTATAAATACACTTCTGTGGCTTCTTCAAAGGATAATAAACGTATTGAAAAATCATTCTTGTGCTTCAAATAGATTGGGTCTTTGAAAGCATTCATTATTTCTTGAGGTAATGATATGTTTAAAAAAGTTGCAATTTGATTAAATAAATTGTCCATTATGTATTCTCCATTCATTATATTTAAAACTAACTCGAAATTTGAACCTCTTTATAAATGGAAACGAATGTTTCTTGGGATTTTTTTGTCATCAACAATTTCGTATTCTATTTACTTATACTTCTATAAAATTTTTTCTATATATTTATAATACAAAAGTCCTTTGCAATAACACCAATGTTTTAGAAAATAGATTTTTTATTTTCTTTATTAATTTGGCTATTCCCGAGGTTCAATCAATTTGTCCTTGGAGCTCTTGCTTTTAATTTCTAATTGCAGTCTAAACAAAAGAAAAGGAATTACAACAATTTACAGAGAAAACTAGAATAGAGGAGTTGATATGATGAAAGGAAATCTTACTTATTATTTTATCGTAAATCCGCCAATCATCTTTCTTGTTTACGCCCTTTCACCTATCTTGTTTCATAAAGAATAATATATAAATATGAAAGATGCACTAGGAATACTTTTATTCTACTATGTGCTAATTAGCGGGTATTACCTTATGGATGTTATAAGTAAAAGAATGAAGAAGAATAGTAAAGACAAACGATAAATTTTATTGCATAAAAACCGATGGAGGACAACAAAATGACTGAAAGTGAAATGAAATTCAGGGATACGACGATTCGTAACTTTTTCGATAAAGAGGACCGCCTAAAATCGATTCCAGGTCAAAAGAAGAAAAAACTAGTATTGTTGGAGCATTTAATTAGCAAGTTAAACGCTGAAAATCAATATACAGAAAAAGAAATTAATGCATTCATAAAACAATATCATGATGATTTTTGTACGATTAGAAGAGAGTTTATCGTGCACGGATTTATGGATCGGGAGGATAATGTGTACCGTGTAAATGGGAGAGAAGTATGGAGGAAGTGGGAAGAGTTATAAATGTAATGAGGAAGGGGGATTTTCTTGCAAGCTAGTAGTCTTATGCATGAAGAGATTTCTGGAAAACCATCGATTTTTGGGATATTCACTTCGCCAACACTACAATTCAAAAGGATGAAGAATCAAAGAAATATATTCTTTCCACTAGTCCTTTTAATTGTGCTTATTATAATTTCAAGTGCCTTAATGTCTTGGAATTCTTTAAATAATCCTGCACTCAGTATGTTTCATGATAAAACGGGATTTACTGTTCCGAAATACATAACTTTCTTTACTACATTTGGATTTTCAGCAGTCAGTGGAATCGTAGCTATACTTTTTGCACCTATATTCTATAAGAACATTATGATTTTCTTTGGAGTTGATATTAACTATAAAGAAACATTCCCGATAATCATTTATGCTTCGTTTGTATTAAGGATAGGGATGATTTTAAACGGATTAATTGCATTTTCTCTAAGTGGGTATGAGATATCTTATACAGGTTTAGGTGCAATAGCGACAGATAATATGATCTTGCATACAATCGCTCAAAGAATAGATATATTTAATATTTGGTATTACGTTTTATTAGGAATAGGTTTAAAAACGATTACGAATTTAAATAAAGACAAACTTATTCCTCTTATTATTGTACTTTTCGTTTTCACTAGTTTATTAGCGAGCATGGCTGGGTTTATGCAGGAAATATCTAAAGCGTAAGGATAGGTGGGAAGTATAATTATAAGCTTGTATGAAAAAGGTGGTTTGGATATGGACAAACCACCTTTTATCCCGCTATTTGCTGGGCAGCAAAACTTCCGCCTCAAAATGCGGCTGGAGCAAAGAAGCTAGGTGGGAGATCAACAGCCCGTAAATGCCCGATTAGTAGCCCGCGCTAGTCTTGCATTTTTCTTTGTAGTAAGTCTATGAACTCTTCAATATTTGAACTTGTAATGTATCCCACCGTTATATATTCATCTTCATAATAAAATATTATTTTTTTGTCAAAAATTCTTCTCTTCGTTTCTATAGATACAATTTTTTCATACTCAAATTCGGCAATTAATGTATTTTTATATTGGCTAAAAAAGAGAAGTCTTCTATTAGTAGCAAGTAGCATGCCTGGATATGGGACTTTATGCGTATTTACATAGTCAGTAAGTGAACATTTTAAAGTAGATAAAATCTTTTCTTCTTTATGTAGTAGTTGTTTTGCAGCTGTTAAAATTGGATTCATTGCACACTTTCCTTTTATACAGATGTAAGGATATTGTATCAAAAGTGAAAAGATTCTCAATATGTAATGTTGCATATTGAGCGTTTTAGATGTTCTTAGTTTGATAGATTCAGTACGAGTCTTTTAAGAAAAAGGTACGAGGTGATTCAGTGATACGATTAGCAAAAGAGGTTGATGCGGAATCAATTATGGATATTAGAAAAGAAATTATATTATCAGAAACTACTACAAAGTTTTTTATATCATCTCCAAATAAATTACCAAATGATATTGATTCAGAAAGAGAAAAGATACAGACAAGTAGTGAAAAAGGAAACCTTTATATAGTTTACGAGGTAGATAGTAAGGTGGTTGGCTTTCTGGTTTTCAAACGATATGAACTAGAACGGTTACGACATGCAGGCACAATGGGAATGGGGATTAGGGAGGCGTATTGTAATCAAGGCATTGGTACGAAACTAATTGAATTTCTTATTAGCTGGGCTAAAGGGCAGAAAGGTTTAGAGAAAATTTGCTTAGGTGTAGTTTCTATTAATGATAGGGCAATTAAAGTGTATAAACGAACTGGCTTTGTAGAAGAAGGAAGGCAAAGAAAGCAAATTAAATATGAAGATGGATCATATGGAGACGACGTATTGATGGGTTTTTATATTGAATAGAATTCTTATTAATTAAGAAGGTGTATATGCGTTATGGTATGTACATCTTTTTTCATATGCATATTGTGAAATTCTAAAAGTAGTGTGTAATTCCCTGCCATTAACAGACTTTTCCCTATGTATAATATTAATATAGTAAAATCATAAGAACCTATATTGCAGTTTCCAATAATATACTATATAATCAGGATAAGAAAACGTTTTCATGCAAAGGGGGAAATTTCGTGTCGACTATCGAGGACGTGGCGAAATTAGCGGGGTTATCAAGGACAACGGTTTCTAGGGTGATCAATAATCATCCATATGTTTCAGATGAGAAGAAGAAAAGGGTTCAATTAGCAATGAAGCATTTAGGCTTCGTTCCTAATTCTGCGGCGAGAAGGCTTCGTAAACAAAAAACAGAAACAATTGCGGTGCTTGTTCCAAGGATTACAAATCCTTTTTTTAGTAGATTTATTGAAGCAATCGAGATTGCTGCTTCTGAACATAAATATAAACTGATTATTTGTCAAACAAGATATTTACCGGAAAAAGAGATGGAGTATTTACAATTATTATCTACGAAACAAGTAGATGGGATTATTCTATGTTCACTAGAAAATCCATGGGAGAATGTGGAGCCATACTTGCAACACGGTCCAATCGTGTTATGTAATGAATATATTGAGGAAGCAAATGTTCCAACAGTGAAGTTCGATCATGCACAGGGTGCATACATAGCTGCCAATCATGTATTAGAACAAGGATATCGTAATCTGATTTTTTGCCGTGGCAACGAAACGAAAGTAGTGAGCCAACAGCGAAAAATGGGCTTTTTACGCGCTATTACTGAAAAGAGTAGAGAAGTGGAAGCGATCGATTTTCTTGAAAACGCTTTCTCTTGGGATGATGGAAAACGAATATTCAATGAAGTATTAAAGGACAAAAAAAATCCTACCGCGATTTTGGCAGGAGGCGACGAGGTTGCAGCTGGAATTATCTCAGAGGCGAAACGCCATGGTTGGAGTATTCCAGAAGATCTCGCTGTGATCGGTTTTGATAATCAAATTTTAGCGCAGATTACAGAGCCAGGTATTACGACAATTGAACAACCAATCGACGAGATGGCCCGAAAAGTTGTCGACTTAATGATGGATAAAATCCATACGAAAAATTATCGACAAAAAGAATTGTATGAGTTTGAACTGGAGCTCTTGGTGAAAGGTTCAACGATGAAGGATACGATGTTATTAGCCTAGTAGACTATGTCTGCTAGGTTTTTTTATGTTTACAAACTACTATTCTTCGTGAACGCAATCGTCACATTTGTTATGGTATGCTTCGTGCTGCTCATCAATTTCCTTCCCGCAATGAGCACAAGTTTTCGTCGGTAAATTTCGGAAAAACTCCATTGGTTGATCGATCATGTCAATCCCTCCATTTCCATTTCTTACTATCATTGTATTAGTACAAAAAACAAAAGTCAACAACTGTTTTATAACAAAAGTGAAAATTAATGAAAAAGTTTAGGAAATGGATTATAGTTAACAATGTAGGATGTAAGTAAAAAACTTTCTCAAGTACGGAAAAAAACGGCATTCCTACGCGGTTTTAGAAAGGATGGATACATATGAAGATGACTGTTGTCGGCTTTTGGGGCGGCTTTCCAGAAGCGGGAGAAGCAACGTCGGGGTATTTGTTTGAACACGATGGTTTTCGTTTACTTGTAGACTGTGGCAGTGGTGTACTAGCACAGCTTCAAAAATATATAACACCATCTCATATAGATGCAGTTGTACTGTCGCACTATCATCACGATCATGTTGCAGACATTGGGGTATTGCAATATGCAAGATTAATTATGAGCGGGGCGAAGGGACAACTACCGGAATTACCAATATACGGTCATACGTTTGATGAGAATGGATTCCATTCTTTAACACATGAACCGCATACGAAAGGAATCGCGTACAACCCAGAAGAAACACTTCAAGTTGGACCGTTCTCCATTTCATTCTTAAAAACTGTTCATCCTGTTACATGCTTTGCGATGCGTATTACAGCTGGTAGTGACGCTGTAGTATATAGCGCTGATTCCAGTTATATTCCTGAATTTATTCCATTCACAAAAGATGCTGATCTTTTCATTTGTGAGTGTAATATGTATGCACATCAAGAGGCTGCAAAAGCAGGGCATATGAATAGTACAGAAGTAGCAAGTATTGCGAAAGATGCAAATGTAAAAGAACTTTTATTAACGCACTTACCGCATACAGGCAACCCATCTGATTTAGTAACAGAAGCAAAACAAATTTTCAGTGGCCATATTACGCTAGCGCATAGTGGCTACGTATGGAATTCATGAGGTGATACGATGTTATTTATTGATAATAAAGGGATTACAGATCCTAGAATAAACTTAGCGATTGAAGAATATTGTGTGAAGAATTTAGATATTAACGAAACATATTTACTGTTCTACATTAACAAACCTTCCATTATCATTGGTAAAAATCAAAACACAGTAGAAGAAATTAATGCAGATTACGTAAAAGAACAAGGAATTCATGTCGTTCGTCGTCTATCAGGCGGAGGCGCAGTATATCATGATTTAGGAAACTTAAACTTCAGCTTTATTACGAAAGATGATGGAGATAGTTTCAGCAACTTCAAAAAGTTCACAGAGCCTGTAACGAAAGCGCTTGGTAAATTAGGCGTAAATGCAGAACTAAGTGGTCGTAACGATATTTTAGCTGAAGGTAGAAAAATTTCAGGTAACGCGCAGTTCTCAACGAAAGGTCGTATGTTCAGTCATGGCACGTTACTATTTGACTCTGAAATCGATCACGTTGTATCGGCACTTAAAGTGAAAATGGATAAGATTCAATCAAAAGGCATTAAATCAATCCGTAGCCGCGTTGCGAATATTACAGAGTTCTTAAACGAAAAAATGACGACAGAAGAGTTTAGACAACTTCTTCTAGAAACAATTTTCGAAGGAGAAACAGAAATTCCAACGTACGAATTAACAGAAAATGATTGGAAAGAAATCCATAAACTTTCTGAAGAGCGCTACCAAAATTGGGATTGGAACTACGGAAAATCTCCGAAGTTCAACTTACAACATTCACACCGCTTCCCAGTTGGACAAGTTGACGTTCGTCTTGAAGTGAAAAAAGGGACAGTAACAGAATGTAAAATTTACGGTGACTTCTTCGGCTCACTAGATGTGCATGACATTGAAGAGCGTCTAACAGGTGTACAATTTGATAAAGATGCATTCACCGTAGCTTTAGAAGGCGTAGATATCGCACGCTACTTCGGTAATATTACAATAGAAGATTTCTTGCATTTATTCTTCTAAAAATAAGGGAGGCTGCCGTAACGGGCAGCCTCTTTTTTGCGTAGATTGTCACGTTTTATCGGTAAGTCGATATATTTTAAAAATCGCTTATATAATTTCATTCACCATAAAATCACAGGAAATTTGCCCCTCATAAAGGAATATATATATTCAAAAGGAGGCGAATTGAAATGAAAAGGATAATGTACGTTGTATTACTGCTCAGCTTCGTCATCGGAATGACAGCCTGTAACGATGAAACGTCCTCAAGTCGCACACTTTTATCTATTGGAAAGCCAGGGAGGGATAATGTCATATATTTTACGCATACAGATAAAAAACGAAAGATAGATGATATACAAACTATGTTTCAAAATAAGAAATGGAAAAGAAATGAAACGTTTAGTACCGTTGGTAAAACGCCAGATTTCGTCTTGTCGATAGATGAGGACAATAAAGGATTGCCGACATTATATGTTACAGTCTACTTGCATGAAAATGGAGCGGACGCTCTCAATTTGTATGGAGAGTATACGGCTTTAAATAAAGAGGAAGTTGAAAAACTTAGAGAGAAGATGAGTGCATATTATCCTAAAATGATTTTAGCTACAGTTTAACTATATGTTTGTACCTGTTTTTTTACATATAATTCTCGTATCTTACTAAAGTATTCTGGAAGAAAGTGGTTTATGTATATTCGATTAATAGAATATCACTTGCTACTTTAATTTTCTTTTAATATAATTAATTTAGAATTTTTAAATATTCTAAATTTTATAAAGGTGGGGTTTGTGTGAATCTCGTTCAATCTTTGGCTGAAACGGCAAAAAAGAAGGGGGATAAACCGGCGTACATATTTATGGATCAGTCGGTCTCTTATGACCAATTAAACAAAGTGGTCACTAAGTTTTCTAGTAATTTAGCAAAAATGGGCATTGGAAAAGGGGACAATGTCGCATTAGCTGTAGGCAATTCACCACATTTTTTAGTAGGTTTATACGGAACGATGAAAGCCGGAGCAACTGTCATTCCGATTAATCCAATTTATACAGCAGACGAAATACATTACATATTACAAAATGGAGATGTAAAAACAATCATCGTACTCGACGTCCTTCTACCTGTTATACAATCTCTTACAACAAGACTTCCTTCACTTGAAAATATCATTATATGCGAAACCTCATCAGATTTTACTCATACAGAAACTGAAAAAATGAAAACGTTTACTAGTTGTATAGGAACTGGAGATGTAACTTACGAAGGTCCTGAACTAGAAGAAGAAGATGTAGCTGTTATTTTATACACTTCAGGTACAACTGGAAAGCCAAAAGGCGCTATGTTAACACATAAAAATTTATATAGTAACGCAAGCGATGTGGCGTCGTATTTACAATATACTGCGGACGATCGCGTCGTTGCGGCACTGCCGATGTTCCATGTGTTCTGTTTAACTGTTGCGGTAAATGCGCCGATTGTGAACGGGGCAACAATTTTAATGTTACCGAAGTTTAGTCCGAAAGAAGTATTCCGTATTTGTCGTACGTATGAACCAACGATTTTTGCAGGTGTGCCGACGATGTACAATTACTTATATTTATTTGAAGAAGCAAGCGCAGAAGATGTGAAGACGCTTCGCCTTTGTATTTCAGGTGGTGCGTCAATGCCTGTTGCCCTTCTCCAAAACTTTGAAAACCGTTTTGACGTTATCGTTTCAGAAGGATACGGTTTATCAGAAGCATCACCAGTTACTTGTTTTAATCCATTAGATCGTCCTCGTAAACCAGGTTCGATTGGTACAAATATTTGGCACGTAGAAAATAAAATTGTGAACGAACTTGGGGAAGAAGTACCTGTTGGTGCAGTTGGGGAATTAATTGTTCGCGGACCTAACGTTATGAAGGGTTACTATAATGCACCAGAAGATACTACGGCGACAATTAAAGATGGCTGGCTATATACAGGAGACTTAGCGAAAATGGATGAAGAAGGTTACTTCTATATCGTCGATCGCAAAAAAGATATTGTTTTAGTTGGCGGTTATAACGTATATCCTCGTGAAGTAGAGGAAGTATTATATACTCATGATTCGGTAGCTGAAGTTGTCGTAATCGGTGTTCCTGATGAAAACTTAGGAGAAGCAGTGCGAGCTTACGTCGTTCTGAAACAAACGAGCGTAACAGAAGAAGAGCTTATGCATTACTGCACGTTACATTTAGCGAAATATAAAGTGCCAATGAGCATTGAGTTTTTAACAGAATTGCCGAAGAATACAACTGGTAAGTTGTTACGAAGAGCTTTGAGAGAGAAGGCATTGCAAGTATAAAAATAAAGATATCCATCTCTATGACTACATGTTTAGAGATGGATATCTTTTTGTCCCAAAAAGCTGGATTAGTTTGGATGGACAAAATTCTTACTCATTAAAGTTTCACGTTATTTTTTAGAATTGGTTAAGCTATAAGCCCATATATTTAAAACGTAATATTGCTAATAAGGAGGAGATATACGTGGAGCAAGGAATTACGCTTACGGAAAGTACAATATCTTATTTGTGACATTATGGATGAAATGAATATGGAGAGTGAAAAGAAGAACTTAGAAACATTGCAAAAGGTAATTGATCACCTTTCAGGGGCGATTGGGGATTTAGTGGATCCATCGGGTACGTATTCATTAGATTATTTAGAGGGAAAAGTGCATACTGCTCATTATTTATTGTTTAAAAATGAGCGGAAAGCATATTTGTGTAATAAATAGGTAGTATTCGTTTAATTTTTTATTTGACATTGATAATCATTATCAATATGATAGTTATGTTGGGTATATTCATATAAAGGGAGATGTCATATTGATAATGATTAAGAAAAAATATATTAATGCATTCGTTATAGCAGCAACTTTAGCAGTTCCATTTAGCGGTATCATGGTACCTATTGCGAAAGCAGATGCAGCGGTTGAAATGAAAGCAAATAGCAAACTTGCAGATGGTACATATGACGTTATTTTAAAAACTTATAAAGATCAAACGAATGAAACATCTGTTGCTTCTACATATTTGAAAAATGCAAAAGTAACAATTCAAGGTGACAAAAAAATCGTTACGTTAACAATTCAAGATAGTAGCTATTTCCAGTACCTTAGAGTAGAAGATACTAATAAAGTACGGACATTCCATGATGTGAAAGTGATCTCTGAAGATAAAACAAATAATGGTACGAAGATTGTTCAATTTGAAATCGATGAGTTCTCGAAAAAATATAATATGCAAATGCATATATTAATTCCAGCAATTAAATATGATCATAAATATCAGGTGCAGTTTGAAATCGATGCGAGTGCAATTGAAAAGAAATCTAAGTTCTCAGATGTACCGACTTGGGCACAAGAGTCAGTTCAATATTTAGTAGACAAAGAGGCAGTACACGGTAAGCCAGATGGTACATTTGCACCAGCTGAAAATATCGATCGTGGTTCAGCAGCAAAAATATTAGCTACTGTTTTAGGATTAAAAATTAATAAAGATGAGAAGCCATCATTCTCTGACGCGCAAAATCATTGGGCTACACCATACATCGCAGCAGTTGAAAAAGCTGGCATTGTAAAAGGTGATGATAAGGGTAACTTTAATCCGAGCGGGCTAATTAACCGTGCATCGATGGCTTCTATGCTTGTGAATGCATATAAATTAGAAGGAAATGAAAATATTAAACTACCAAAAGAATTTGCTGACTTAAAAGATCATTGGGGTACGAAGTATGCGAACATTTTAATCCAAGAAAATATTTCAGTTGGAACAGATAATGGATGGGCTCCAGATAAATCGGTAAGCCGCGCAGAAGCAGCTCAATTTATTGCGAAGACAGATAAGTTAAAGAAATAAATCGAAACTAAAATCAGTGGGATTCCATTCCCGCTGATTTTTAGCTTGTATGAAGTTTCTTATATAATAATTCTAAATTCCAAGTTGACACATGTGAATTGCGGAATTAAAATGGAAAGAAATCAAACAGAATACAATAGAAGCTCATCAGAGAAACTGAAGGCGCACAACGTTCACTTTTGTGAATAGATTGTGTGCCTTTTTCTATTGTACAAACTAAGGGGGCTTTATATATGAAACAGTGGAGTAAGACAGCATTAATGAAAAGTACAGGTGTTTTATTATCAGCATTTGTCCTTTTGTCAGGGTGTGGTTCGGCAACATCCACTAACAATTCTGAAGGAAGTGCAGATAAGAAGACAGTCGAACTTTTAAATGTTTCATATGATCCAACGCGTGAGTTATATCAAGATTTCAATAAAGACTTTGCGAAGTATTGGAAAGAGAAGCATGGTCAAACAGTAAATGTAAAGCAATCACACGGGGGATCTGGAAGTCAGGCACGCTCCGTTATTGACGGCTTAGAAGCAGACGTTGTAACACTAGCGCTCGCTTATGATATTGACGCGATTAGTAAGAAGAAACAACTAGCAGAAGATTGGCAGAAGCGACTTGCGGATAATTCTACTCCGTATACATCAACGATTGTATTTCTTGTGAGAAAAGGAAACCCGAAAGGAATTAAAGATTGGGATGATTTAACGAAAAAAGGTGTGTCTGTCATTACACCAAACCCGAAAACATCTGGGGGAGCACGGTGGAACTATTTAGGGGCGTGGGGATATGCACTGAAGAAATATAACAATAGTGAAGATAAGGCGAAAGAGTTTGTTGGCCAAATTTATAAAAACGTAGAAGTACTAGATTCAGGAGCACGCGGGGCAACGACGACTTTCGTTGAAAAAGGAATTGGTGATGTGTTAATCGCTTGGGAAAATGAAGCGTTATTATCACAAAAAGAACTTGGAAAAGATAAATTCGAAATTGTAACACCTTCGATTAGTATACTTGCCGAGCCGCCAGTAGCAGTTGTAGACAAAGTCGTTGATAAAAAAGGAACGAAAAAAGTAGCAGAAGGATATCTTGAATATTTGTATTCAGAAAAGGGGCAAGAAATTGCGGCGAAAAACTTTTATCGCCCCCGTAATGAAAAAGTAGCAGAGAAGTATGCATCACAATTTCCGAAAGTTCAATTATTTACAGTAGATGAACTATTTGGAGGCTGGAAAAAAGCACAAGAAAAGCATTTTAATGATGGCGGCGTATTCGATCAAATGTATAAAAAATAAGGGGGGATGAGGTGACGTTATATGAGGAAGAAGCGTGTCTTACCAGGGTTTGGATTATCTCTTGGATTTACAATGCTATATATGAGTTTATTCGTACTTATACCACTTTCTATCGTATTTATTCAAACTTCGCAGCTAGGCTGGAAGAAGTTCGCACAAGTTATAACGAGTGAGCGCGTGTTGCATTCCTATCAAGTAAGTTTCACAACTTCACTTGCAGCGGCAATCGTAAATGCCATTTTCGGTTTATTAATTGCTTGGGTACTCGTTCGCTACACATTTCCAGGGAAACGGTTATTAGACGGACTAATCGATTTACCATTCGCTCTTCCGACTGCTGTAGCTGGTATTACACTTACGACGCTTTATGCGGAAAATGGCTTTATTGGAAAAATATTTAGTGTGTTTCATATAAAAGTAGCTTTTACCCAGCTCGGCATTATTGTTGCACTTACGTTTATTGGCTTACCATTTGTCGTCCGAATGGTGCAACCAGTACTACAAAGTATTGATAAAGAAGTAGAAGAAGCAGCTTCTAGTTTAGGGGCGTCACGCTTTCAAATATTTGTGAAAATCATTTTGCCAGAAATATTCCCGGCTCTACTTGCTGGTTTTTCACTCGCCTTTGCGAGGGCGTTAGGGGAATATGGATCTGTCGTGTTTATTGCAGGTAATATGCCAATGAAAACAGAAATTGCACCGCTTATGATTATGACGAAACTAGAACAATATGATTATGCAGGCGCAACAGCTGTAGCGGCTGTGATGCTTATTATTTCTCTCCTTTTCCTACTATTTATTAATATGATTCAAACTTGGAGCAGAAGGCATGAACTGAAAAGTGAATAGGAGGGGAGAAAATGGAACCAACATTATTAGAAAAGAAAATAGTAAAAAGCGTATCAGTTAAAAAAGAATCTAAATTTGTACCAATTCTATTCATTACGATAACAATTTTATTTTTATCTCTCTTTCTATTACTGCCGCTCGTGACAATTTTTATGAAAGCGTTCGAACGAGGAATTGATGTATATATTGCCGCTGTAACAGATCAAGAAGCATTTTTGGCAATCAGGTTAACACTTCTCGTTGCATTAATTGTTGTACCGCTGAATACGATATTCGGAATAGCAGCTGCTTGGCTTATTACGAAGTTTCAGTTTAAAGGAAAGCAAGTATTATTATCTCTTATTGAACTGCCGTTTGCTGTATCACCAGTTATCGCAGGATTAGTATTCGTTTTACTTTTCACACCTCGTGCTGCTCTTGGCGGATGGTTATTGGAACACGGGATAAAACTCATCTTCTCTGTCCCTGGTATTATCATTGCGACGATCTTTGTTACGTTTCCATTCGTTGCGCGTGAATTAATCCCGGTTATGCAGGCGCAAGGGAAAAGTGAAGAAGAAGCAGCTCTATCACTTGGCGCAAGCGGCTGGAAAATGTTTTGGCGCGTCACATTGCCAAATATAAAATGGGATCTATTATACGGAATGATTTTATGTAACGCCCGGGCCATTGGTGAATTCGGAGCAGTTTCCGTTGTGTCTGGTCACGTGCGCGGCATGACAAATACAATGCCGCTTCACATTGAAATTTTGTACAATGAATATCAATTTTCAGCAGCGTTCGCTGTGGCGACTTTAATGTCACTCATCGCAGTTTTTACGCTCGTTATAAAAAACTGGATTGAATGGAGAATGGAAAAACGACAATAAGGAGTGAGTGCGGTGAGTATTCAAATTCAAAATGTATCAAAACAATATGGTACATTTCAAGCGCTGACAGACATTCATTTGGATATTCCAAAAGGTGAACTGGTCGCTTTATTAGGACCATCAGGTTCTGGGAAGACGACGTTATTACGAATTATTGCAGGACTAGAAGAAGCGGATGGAGGCTCCATTTCATTTGATGGAGAAGATTTAACTGATATTCACGTGAAAAACAGGCAAGTCGGTTTCGTCTTCCAGCACTATGCACTTTTTAAACATATGAATGTATTTGAAAATGTCGCTTTCGGTTTAAAAGTAAGAAGGAAAAGTGTAAGACCTTCAGCTGAAGTAATAAAAGAAAAAGTAACAGAACTATTGAAACTAGTAAAAATGGATGGTTTCGCAAAACGTTATCCAGCGCAATTATCTGGCGGACAACGCCAACGTATCGCACTAGCCCGGGCGCTTGCAGTCGAACCGAAAATTTTATTGCTAGATGAACCGTTCGGTGCACTTGATGCAAAAGTACGGAAAGAATTGCGAAGATGGCTCCGGAAACTACATGACGAATTTCAAATTACGAGCGTATTCGTAACGCATGACCAAGAAGAAGCGTTAGACGTTGCGGACCGCATCGTTGTAATGAATGAAGGACGCATTGAACAAATGGGAACGCCGGAAGAAGTATATGAAAAACCAGCAAGTCCGTTCGTATATGACTTTTTAGGAAACGTGAATTTATTTCACGGCCGCGTTCATAAAGGTAAACTAAATGTAGGATCGGTGGAACTAGAAGCACCAGAGCATAAGCACGTTTCAAACGTAGACGGAGTGGGATACGTAAGACCACATCACTTATCAATCGATCGTACGAAACAAAGTATAGATGCCATCCCGGCGAAAGTAACATACTCACATGCAGTTGGCCCTGTCGTATATGTAGAATTGAAGCGCGACGGAACAGATGAGTATCTAGAAGCAGAAATTAGTAAAGAACAGTTTAGACAGCTAGGCATTCAAACAGGTGAGTTTGTATACGTACATCCGAGAGAAGTGAAAGTGTTTATTCCGGAGGATTTTGTGATTTAAGAGAGTTAAAATCAGCAATCTATTAATAAGAGGAAGCCTCCTAAAATATATTTTGGGAGGCTTCCTCTTTGTTTGTAGTGATAACCTTTTCTCATATGAAATATAGTTGGAAAAGCTGTAGATATAACAAGGAGAGGGGGCGTGTTCAAACAGTTATTAAGGAATATATTCTGATTATCTTCTATAAATAAAGGTATTACAGTTAAGGGAAGCACATTTACACCAGGAATATGAAGCTCAGTGTATTAGCTTTATTGAATACTAGAACAAAATCGAAAGTGAAAATAAAAGGTTAGTTGAATGATGTTCATATCATGTCGCTAGCGAACAATAATAGATAAGATTATTGTTAATTTTCAAATATATAACAAAAAAAGTTATCTGTAATTAAATTTATAAAATTGTTGTTAAATTGTCGGATTTTATGCACAAAATCTTCAAAACTTTAAAACTATATTTACTTTACTCTTTCATTTATTTAGATTGGGATATGTAACATTATTATGTTAAAAATATTTCAGCGAGGTGAGTTTATGAAAGAAAAGAAACAAAAGAATTGGTATAGGTACTTAATCCAACTTATGGTAGTTGCATTAATTGTTACCTCTATACCACTGAATGGATTGGCGGAAACAGCACCACCGTTTACCCCATCTCCAAATTCAGAACAAAGTCCAGAAGTAGAAAAGAAAGAGGAAAAGGAGTTACCAGCTCCACATCCAGATCAGTTAAAGAAGGATAAGGCTAAAGCACAAGCAAATCCAACTGAGATTGTAGAAGAAAGAACGGAAACAGAAAAAGTTTTCGATAATAATGATGGTACGTATACGAAAAAGGTATATACGGAACCAATTCATGTTGAGAAAGATGGAAAGTTAGAAGAGGTTTCACCGAAATTAGTAGAAGCACCAAATGCAAAAATTGTAACAGAAAATACAAAGTTAGAACCAGAGTTCGAGAAAACAGCACAAGATGGAAAGTACGTTCAATTCAAAGTAAAAGATCATACAATTCAGTACAAATTAATGAGTGCAAATGGTGAAAAAGGCGAAGTGAAGCCGTCACCAGTTAATGCAACACATGAAAATAATACAGTCTGGTATAAAGGGATTTTCCCAAATATTGATTTAAAGAGTACGACGTTTAATGAAAATGTAAAAGAAGATTTTGTATTACGTGAATATACAGGACATCACATTTTTACGTTTGCATTAGAAACAGATTTAACACCAACTATACAGGAAGATGGTTCTATCGACTTCCAAAATGAGAAAAAAGAAAAAGTCTTCACATTACCGAAACCGTATATGAACGATTCGAATGTGGATCAACAATCAGGTGAGGCTGTAACGTCAGATGCGGTTCGTTACAATATTGAGAAGACAGATGAAAAAATATATACATTAACTGTTACAGCGGATCCAAAGTGGTTACAAGCGCCGGAACGAAAATATCCGGTATATGTAGATCCTTCGGTTCAGTTGAAGGATTTTGATAATGCCTATGCTTCAAGTGCATATCCAACTGTAAATTATTCAGGAGGAAAGCTTTGGGATGCTGGTCAAAATGCTTATACGTTAAAAGTAGGATATTATGATGGAGCATCTGGGACAAACTTTGCATTTATTAAACCAGAAATTTCGGATTTTAAAGGTGCAAATATTGAAAGTGCAACATTCCATGCCTATGCAGTTTGGCATTACTATGGAAATCAACCAAATGGTGTTTGGTTAGATGAAGTAACAGGTGGTTGGAATGAAGGAAGCTTAAATTGGAATAACAAGCCTGGCTCTAATAATATTGCTCATGCTGATGTTGGGCGTGATAAATGGGCTCAGTTCAATGTAACAAATACAGTGAAAGCATGGGTAGAGGGTGCTAGACCAAACAACGGTTTTAAACTACATGCAAATGGAAATGGTCAAAATCATTGGAAAAAATTTATTGCAGCTGAAAATGGAGCAAATGCACCGTACTTAGAAGTAAAATATTCATATGCAAAACCGAATAAACCAAGAGTACAAACTTACTCAAATGGGAGTGGAAGTAGTTCAGGTCACTTCAATGTACAATGGGATGCAGTTCCAGGAGCGACGGGTTATAAAGTAGCAATATTTAATGGACATGGATATGATGAAATTCCAGTTGGGAATGTAACGAACTGGACGACAAAGGATAAAAAGGTCTTCCCAACGCCAGAGCAAATTGCACATGGACAATATGAATTACTTGAAGGAGGACAAGGTGGAGAGGCACCTGTCAACCCAGGACCAATTTATAAAAACGCATTTCTAGATAAGAGTCCGTATGGAGATTATAGTAGTGCGCGTGGATATTGGGTTCGTGTTATAGCGACATATCCAACTGGTGATGATAGTCCACTTTCTGATGAAGCAATTGTTTACATTCCACTAGAACAAGTGAAAAAGCCAGATGGCTCTGCATATATTAATGCGACAGATCAGCAAACTGGTTATGTAACGCTGAAGTGGGACTCAGTTCCAGAAGCAGCCGGCTATAAAGTTTGGATTTATAACGGAAAAGATTACGAAGCGTTCGATGTAGGAAATAAAACAAATTGGACAACGCAAAATGAGAAGATTTGGCCAACAAAAGATGAAATAACGAAAGGCCAATATTTACTTCATCACGATAAAAAAGGTGCAGAATTAGCAGTTGATCCATCACCTGTGTATAGGAATTCTGGTGGAATCTATGCAGGTTCGAAAAACTACTGGTTCCGTGTAACAGCGTATGGTAAAGCTGGGCATGCTGAAAGTGAAATTTCGCATGAGTTTGCACCTAGATTCTCCCAAGATTTTGGATTTATAGGGATGTTTGATTACTGGGCATCAGTTCCGGTGTTAAATGGTAAAGTAAATGCTACAAATGGTAACTTTATCATGAGTGAGAAAGATATTACATTATCAGGGCGCGGGCCGGATGTATCAGTAGAAAGAACTTATAATAGCCAAAGTAAAAAGATAGGTTTATTTGGTACGGGTTGGTCTAGTGGATTAGAAGAAAGAATTTGGGCCGACGGAAATGGAAACTTACTTTTAATTTCTGCTGACGGTGCGAATATTACCTTTACTAGAACAGGAGATAATACGTATCAAGCTCCTACTGGTATATATTTAGAGATTAAGCAAGTATCAGGTGGGTATGAAATAAAAGATAAAGACCAAACTGTTACTTTCTATAAATCTGGAGATGCGCAAGGGCGTATTGAGTATACAAAAGATAAATATGGAAACACGACGACATATGAGTATGATGGCGAATCCCGTTTATCAAAAGTAAAGAATGCATCTGGCAAAGAGTTACTCATGCAATATGATGGGAATAATAAAAAAGCAGCAAGAGTAATCGGTCCAGATAATAAGACGATTACATTTAAGTATGATGGAGATTTACTTGTTTCTTCTACAACACCAGAAGGGAAAGTATATAAATATGGATATGATAATAGTTTATTAACATCTATTTATGATCCACAACATACAGATGCAAAACCATATAAAACATCGTATGCGTACGAGAATAATAGATTAATAAAAGTGACGGATCCATTAGGAAAAGCTACAACATTAGCATATAATACGGATGCGAAAGAAGTTACGTTAACGAATCCAAAAGGGCGTAAGACTGTTTATACGTATAACGATGCTGGAAATCCAGTTAAAACAGTCGAAGATTCTGGGCGTCTGAATTTAACAACGGCGTATGAATATAATGCAAATAATTTAGTGAAAACTACGACTCCTAAAAATCAAACAGAAACTGCGACCTATGACGGTAATGGGAATGTTACGTCTGTTACCGATGAAATGGGGACAGAAAAGTTTGAGTACAATAAAGACAATGGGATTATAAAAGCGACAGATAACGAAAATCGTGAAACAACTGTTGCTTATAAATCAGCAAACACAGAAGTATCTGCAACAGACCAATCAGCACATACTTCTTCTGTTACTCAACATGATAAATATGGAAATCCTATTGAAACAAGTAAAGACCTGGGTACAGGTGAAAATTCGATTCAAAATCCAAGTTTTGAGACGGACATAACGAAACAATGGACGAAAACAGCAACAGACAATAACACTGGAGCGATTGTAAAAGATACAAATCCAGCACCAGGTGGTCTTGGTGGAGATTCGTCATTAAAGATTACAACAAAAGCGACGAATAATGATTGGGGCTATATTGCCGCAATCCAAGAAGTAACGTTAGAGCCAAATACAACGTATACATTAAGTGGTATGATCAAAACCGATTTATCTGCGGGAGCAGCTTTCTTCAATGTACAGTCACTAAATGAACATGGTGCCGGTATAGATGGTGGTTGGCACGATACTCGTCATAATAAAGTGCAAGGGACGCGTGACTGGGTCAATCGTCAAGTTACTTTTAAAACGACAGAACAAACAAGAAAAGTAAAAATCTATTTACAAGTAGAAAATGGTGGTTCTTCTACAAGTGGTTCCGTATGGTTTGATAAATTACAGCTTGAAAAAGGAGAAGTTTCTTCTAGTTTCAATCCTATTACAAATAGTAGTGTAGAGAATGTAACGGAACAAGGCTGTATTCCTGGATGGATTCGAGGAGACGGAACAAGTTGTGATCCGAAAGATGTTTCTCATCAGGAAAGTTTTACAGGAGGTTCGTCTATTTTATTAGAGCGTAGCCAATACGGTGGTTCAAATGTAGGATATGGTCAGTATATAGACTTAAATCAGAAAAAGGCAGAAACATTAACGCTAACAGGAATGTCTAAATCTGAAAATGTAGAAAATGATGCTCCAGATAAATTATCTAGAGACTACTCTGTTTGGGCAGATGTACATTATCAAGATGGCAGCGGTGAAAATTATCAAGCAAAATTCCCAAGTGGGACAAATGATTGGAACCGTAGTGCGGTTGTCATTCCAGCTAAGAAACCAATTAAGCAGATTCAAGTATATCTGTTATTTAGAAACAATAATAAAGGAAAAGTATGGTTTGATGATGTTCGTTTATTAGAAGGAAATGCTCTTATTAAAAATGAGTATGACAACGATGGAAATGTCATCGCAGCGTATGATGAAGAGGGGCAAAAAAATACATTCACGTACGATGCATCAGGAAATAAAAAGAGCGAAACAGATGAAAAAGGAAATACAAAACTATATGATTACAACAAAGATAATCTATTAACAAAGGTTACCCTGAAAAATGGTACCTCTGTAAATTATCTTTATGATCATAATGGAAATACAACAGGAAAATCTGTCATGTTTGGTGGGAAAACACAAACACACAAATATGAATATGATGTAGATAATAAAAATACAGTCTATATCGATGCGTTAAACCGTCGTATTGAAAACACGTATGATGAGAATGCAAACAAGATTAAGACAAAAATGCCAAATGGCTCGGTTTTAGAATCTGTTTATGATTCAGCAGATCGCGCGATTGGTGAAAAGCGAAATGGAAAAGATTCATTTACATTCGAACGTGATCAGAATGGACAAGTTACGAAAGTCAAAGACCATGTCAATGGTGTAGAACGTACAAAAACATACGATAAGGCAGACCGTGTCACAAGTGCAACGGATAGCCGAGGCGGAAAAATTGACTGGGCGTATCATGACAAAGCAAACAGTAAGACAGAAAAACTAAAAGAACAAACAGTAACGCAAGGCGGATACACAAATAAAGTATCGTATGACTACAACACGTTAGATCAAAACATACGTGTGACAGATGGCTCTCAAACATATCGATTTGACTACGATGATCAAGGAAATGTTCGTACGTATACAGCTGGAAATGGTTCAGGTTCTACCTTTAACTATGATCACGCAAATAAAATTAAAGATTTAGTAGTGGGTACTTCAAACAGTGTTCTTCTTTCTGAACGATATGAATATGACCAATCAGGTAACCGTACGAAAATTAAACATGAAGGTGCGGGCGGCAAAGTAACAGAAACAAACTTTGTATATGACCCGATTAACCAACTATTAAACGAGGCATTACCAAACGGAACAAGTAAATCTTACACATATGATGGATTTGGAAACCGTACAAGTGTGAAAGTTGTAGAGAACGGAAAAGAAACAAAATCTATAGCGGCAACATTCAATGATGGAAATCAGCTTGTAAAATTCGGAAGCGAATCGTTAACGTATGATGCCAATGGAAATCGTACATCGGATGGAAAGTACAAGTATACATGGGGTGAAAATGACCAAATTGTAGCTATCACAAAACAAGGTGAAAGCAATGCATTTGCAACATATAAGTATGATGAAGATAATCGTCGTATTGAAAAGAGTGTAAATGGTCAAGTAACACGTTATTTCTATGATGGAGATAGTATTAACCCATTGTATGAAACAGATGGAAGTGGAAATGTTCTTCGTCAATATGTATACTCTATGGATGGCGCACGTTTGGCAATGAAATCACAAGGGCAAACGTTATACTATCACTATAACCCTCGTGGTGATGTTGTTGCGATGACTAATCAAAACAAAGAAGTTGTAGCAACGTATGAATATGATTCGTGGGGTAACGTATTAAAGAGTGAAGTAAAAGGTATCGCAGCAGATAATCCATTTGGATATGCGGGATACATGTATGATAAAGAAATTGGTATGTATTATTTGATTGCTCGTTACTATAATCCAGATCATGGTGTGTTTTTATCGGTAGATCCTGATCCAGGTGATGAAGATGATCCGATTACAATGAATGGGTATACGTATGGTGATAATAATCCGGTGATGATGGTGGATCCGGATGGCAAGTGGGCATGGTTAGTACCAGTTGCAATTGCAGGAGGAATTATAGCAGCTAGGGTTGGTGGGAAATATGCAATCCGTTATGGTGTGAAATATGGTAAAAAAGCGGCTAAATGGACAGCAAATAAGGCAAAGGATGCATGGAAAAATCGCAAATACACCATTCAGGGGCCAAGCAAAAGAGATGGTAGGGTATTTGCTATTGTAAATCGCAAAAAAAAGCAGACAAAATCAACGGATTCTAGATGGTTTGCATTGGATTATCATCAAATTAGAGAAAATAAAAAAAGGACAACCAGAAAGGTTTTACATGTGCATTGGAACTATAAAAAGAATAAACATCACATTATATATCCTAAAAGAAGTAAGGTGAAATGGGAATAAAATAATTATAACCTTGAGAGAAAAGAAGGTGTATTATGGATTTTACATTCGAAAAGGTCCAACATATTGAAGATGAAAATATATATCGTGTTAGTAATGTAACTGATATATATGAAACAGATTTATTTGATGATTATAATCGTAATGTTGATAACTTAATTTTACTTTTTCATGAGAGGATTAATCAGTTTATTGTACATGTAGATAAATCAGAGGGAAAAAATTTAAAAGAAGAACTAGATTCTAAAAACATTTCCTACACAGTTTTTGATTTGGGAAGAAAGAATATTTTCTTTGTTTTTGATTCTATACCAAGGACAGAAGTATCATATATAATAAAGATGTTTTATGGTGTAAGTATAGAAAATGCTTTGGCTATTATCAGTTTAGGAAATAGCGTTGGCATTAAACTAGAGAAAATAAATCAAAGTAAATTTATGGAGTGTTTAACGGGAGAATGTTTTGTGCCACAAATCAAATTGGTTCCATCATCGGCATGTGCATTTATCCAATATGATGGTGCGCTTTTAACAATTGCTAGTAATAATTTGGATATTTGTGCAACATGAAAATAATAAGATGTAATTAAATGGTTTTCTTAGCACAAGGAGATACTAGAGAATAGCTTGTATAATAGTTTCTAAGTGTTTTATGGAAATAAATCGTAAAGAATAAATAGAAAAATGATTTGTAAAAAAGAAGGGCTAGTTTTGGCTCTTCTTTTTGTTATAAGCCTTTATGCAAATACGTATCAATTTGATTACGATGATCAAGGAAATGTTCGTACGTATACAGCAGGAAATGGTTCAGGTTCTACCTTTAACTATGATCACGCAAATAAAATTAAAGATTTAGTAGTGGGTACTTCAAACAGTGTTCTTCTTTCTGAACGATATGAATATGACCAATCAGGTAACCGTACGAAAATTAAACATGAAGGTGCGGGCGGCAAAGTAACAGAAACAAACTTTGTATATGACCCGATTAACCAACTATTAAACGAGGCATTACCAAACGGAACAAGTAAATCTTACACATATGATGGATTTGGAAACCGTACAAGTGTGAAAGTTGTAGAGAACGGAAAAGAAACAAAATCTATAGCGGCAACATTCAATGATGGAAATCAGCTTGTAAAATTCGGAAGCGAATCGTTAACGTATGATGCCAATGGAAATCGTACATCGGATGGAAAGTACAAGTATACATGGGGTGAAAATGACCAAATTGTAGCTATCACAAAACAAGGTGAAAGCAATGCATTTGCAACATATAAGTATGATGAAGATAATCGTCGTATTGAATAGAGTATAAATGGTCAAGTAACACGCTACTTCTATGATGGAGATAGCATTAATCCGTTGTATGAGACGGATGGTAGTGGAAATGTTCTACGTCAATATGTATACTCTACAAGTGGCGTACGACTAGCAATGAAGTCAAAAGGACAAACGGTATACTATCACTATAATCCTCGTGGTGATGTTGTTGCGATGACAGATCAAAATAGAGAAGTTGTAGCAACGTATGAATATGATTCGTGGGGTAACGTAGTAAAGAGTGACGCAAAAGGTATCGCAGCAGATAATCCGTTTGGATATGCGGGTTATAAGTATGATAAAGAAATTGGTATGTATTACTTGATTGCTCGTTACTATAATCCAGATCATGGTGTGTTCTTATCAGTGGACCCGGATCCAGGTGATAGCGATGATCCTGTAACACAGAATGGGTATACGTATGGTGATAATAATCCGGTGATGATGGTGGATCCGGATGGACATTGGGTTTGGTTGGCCATAAATGGTGGATTTGCAGTGTATGATGGTTATAAAGCCTATAAATCTGGTGCAAGTGCTAAAATGATTGTGCGTAAAGCTGCCTATAGTGCAATAGGTGGTGGGAAATTTAAATTAGCTAAAGGAGCGTTAAAGAGTGGCAGGACTTTAACTAAAATTCCACAAAAGGCTTATAAAGTACACAATCAAATAAAACAAAATAACGGCAAGGCACCAAAAGGATATGTCGGAGGTAGAACATTCAAAAATGATGGTAGAGGAAACGGACAAGTTTTACCAAGAAACACTAACTATCGTGAGTATGATGTGAATCGTAAGATTGAGGGAGTCAATAGAGGGAAGCAAAGGCTTGTAATTGGTCAAAATGGAAAAGCATATTATACAAAAAATCACTATAAAACTTTTGTTCAATTACCACGTAAAAAAAGGATGATAAGATAATGCAAATTGAAAATAAAATAAAATCGTTAAATACACCTTTTCTACATTTACTATTCATAAATGAGCTTAATAATTTAAAAGATTTAAGAATAGAAGATAATATCGAATTAATACCTATTAATGGTAGTAAATGTAGGGATATTAATGGGCTATTTAGCGAATTCTCCAAGAAAATGAATTTTCCAGATTATTTCGGTGATAATTGGAATTCTTTTGACGAGTGCATAAACGATTTAAGTTGGTTAAAATCTAAACAATATTTAATTTTGATTAATGATACAGATAAATTGTTGGCGAACGATAATGAGAATTTTGAAGTGCTAATAGAAATATTATCTGATACGTGTATGGAATGGGCAGAAGGCAGGGAATATGGTGAGTTAATAACTTTTCCAACCCCTTTTCATGTAATTTTTTGTTGTACAGATAATAAAGAGAAACATATTATTGAGAGATTTAAGTCCATAGGAATAGTTGAATTTGATATTATAAAGTAAATTATGTGTTTATTTTGTATGAAATAAATTTGAATTTATTAAAAGCATTGTAGTAGTAACTACAATGCTTTTTTATAAATATTTCTCTAAAAATTACAGATATATATGGCATAATATTTAAACCGTAGCTAGTAATTGTTGAAATGTATTATAAGGTGAAACGCGGGGGAAATGGGTTATGTAGTAGGGCATTTTGAAGATGAGTATTATATAGTATCTTTATGTTCGGAAAATCAAGTATTTGTTTGTTATGCGGAAGAACGGATCATGGAGTAAAATAAAAGCTACAAAAGTTTCTACGTCGAGAATGAAAATGCACTCGAATTTTTGGGGGCGTTTTTTTTACAACTTCTATATTTAGAATCACTGAGAGGATTTTAATCTATATGAAAGATATCGTATGTAAAGAGTTAATAAGTTTTAAGTCTATAGTTGAAGCTTATCAATTTAAAAAAATGAGTTTGGATTATAAACAAAATGTAATGTTACTAGTACAAGATAATACTGATCAACCTTGTATTATTTATTTGGATAAAAATAATGTGAATATAAGTAAATTCAATTTAAACG
Source organism: Bacillus sp. MYb56 (assembly GCF_002976445.1). Lineage (NCBI taxonomy): Bacteria > Bacillati > Bacillota > Bacilli > Caryophanales > Bacillaceae > Bacillus > Bacillus sp. MYb56. Next base: position 51,734 of record NZ_PCOH01000004.1, on the reverse strand, counting down.
TAGATATCGATGTTGAATCTGTGCGATGTATGCAACGAATTGGAGAGAGATGGTTACTTATATTTAATTATGAAGAAGATAATGCGGTTATTTATAATTTGGACGGAAGTGAACATTGTAAGTTTTATGCCGGAGAAGGGATTCAAGATTGTCAGGTTGATGCGAATGAAGATATATGGGTTAGTTATTGTGATGAAGGGGTTTTCGGAGAGTGCCCAATTGGAGCAAACGGGATAGTTGCTTTTGACTCTACAGGTCACTTGATTTTTAATAATTATGATCAATATGTAGAAAGGTTTAATGTACCTCCTATAGATGATTGTTATGCAATGAACGTTATAGATGGAGACGTTTGGCTCTATTATTATTCAGAATTTCCTTTAGTTCAAATGAAAGATAAAAAAATTCATATGTCATGGAATGAAATAAATTTAATTAGGGAAATATGGTCGGAAAGTTTTGCGGTTGCTCAAGATAAAGTAGTATTCATTACTCGAGATAAAAAGTTGGTTGTTTATGATTTAAACAATAATCATGTCTATGATAGTAATCCTCGTAATGAACTAGGTGAGCCAATTCCATTTGTTACTTATTATAGCCGCGGATCTGTTATGTATTTTCAGACGGATGATACGCTGTATTATGTTGAGTTACTTAATACATGAGGGGATAAATGTGAGCGAACGTTTAAAGAGAATTGCAATGTTAAGAGAAAGGATTGTCTTTATACGCAGGGTTTTATCTTTGGTATTCTACAGGTAAACATAATTATAAACAGCAAAATAGGCCAGCCTATAACAAGGAATATGTGAATAAAGCTGCTAGAAAAGCAGGTTGAAATTAGGTCTCAAAGCATTTGTGGGCGTTAGATTAATAGAAAATGCTTATGTTTTGGATAGGCAGTATACAAAGGACATAAACAAACATATAAAAACTAGCGTTAAAATAATAAAAAATCCAGAAAGTGATCTTGGTGAATTTGATGATGAATTTTAATAGTGTAGATAATTTATTTTCGATACTTTTAAAGTATCCAGTACGTATAATTTTAATATGTATTGGAATCGGCTGGATTTTTAAATGTATCAAACAAGGTTTCTTATTTTCAGCTGCACTTATGTTAACGATACTTACACTACTTTTTATGGTTACATTTACAGACATATTAGCGTCTGTTTTAAATGGTATTCCCCTTGCTATACAATATAGTGGTGTAGTATTTTTGGTAATACTATCATGTATTATATTTGACTATGAATCTTCTCGGCAGTAAACTACTCACCACTTACCGTTCTTGCAGACTGTTTTTCTATGTAGGTGTGTTGGTATAGCCGGTGGGATTTTATAAAAGAAAAGTAGTTCTTATAATTAAGTGAAAATAATGAAAAATATAGCGAAATCAGCGGTCAAAGGAGCGCTATTCACTGGTAGTAAAGCTGTTGGAGGGATAGGACTGATTCCGGACGCGGCGGTTTTTGTAGATGGATATTATAAGGTGTATAAAAAAGGATATAAGGATTATAGAACGAAAAAAACTAATTCTAAGAAAAGGTGGTTTTAATATATCAGTTACAAAAAAATGTCCGATTTAATGCAAGAGGATCACAAATAGCAGGTTACTATAAAGAAAACCTGTAAAAATAACTTTGTGCTGTAGCAGATAAAGCAGCTTATTACGGTCCGTTTGGAACGCTTAATATTTACGTTATTGGTACATAACAAGATATAATAGAAGAAATCAATAAGGAGGCTAGCAGTGAAAAATTTTCGTTATCTCAATATATTCACTATTTTAATTGTATACACACTACTCATGTTTTACATCGGCTGGAACGGATGGGTTTGGCTCAGTACGGTGTTCGGCTGGGAATCTTGGGGATATTACGCTTTCATAGTCGGATTTATTTCATATGCGTACATTCTCGTACAAGTGTTTAAATTTCTTCCTTTCCTGCGAACGGTCGGTTCAATTTGGTTTGCAGTTATACAATACGCGCTTATGTTATTGCCGTTAGCCGATATTGCCGTCTTATTATTACAGTTTTCAGTGGAGAAAGAGACGGCAATTATTTGGACAGGAACGGTCGTTTTACTCGTATTCATCTTTATCTTTGCATATGGAGTATTCAACGCATATAGTCCAGTAGTAAGAAAGTACGAAGTGCACATACCGAAAAAAGTAGGAGGGCGTAAAAGTTTACGCATTGCGATGGCCTCTGATATGCATTTCGGTAAACTGTCTGGAGTTGCTCATTTAAAGAGACTCGTTCGTCATGTAAATGAAATGAAACCCGATATTATTTTACTGCCTGGTGATATTATCGATGATCATCCAGGTGTGTTCATTCAAAAAAATATGGGGCCAATCATGAAACAGATGAAAGCTCCATTAGGCGTATATGGTGTGTTAGGAAATCATGAATATTACGGCAGAGCTGTTCCTGAGTTTTTACAAGAGATGGATAAGATTGATATTCGTATTCTTTTAGATGAAGTCATTACAATTGAAGATGATTTTTATCTCGTTGGAAGAAGGGATAAAACAGAGCGTGATCGTCAAAGCTTTGAAAATCTAATGAGTACGGTAGATAAATCGCTTCCTGTTATCGCGATGGATCACCAACCATTTGAATTAAAACAAGCAGCGGACGCCGGCGTTGATTTATTATTATCCGGTCACACGCATCGCGGACAAATGGCTCCGAACCATATTGTGACGAGAAGAATGTACGAACTAGACTGGGGATACGCACAAAAAGGTGCATTCCACGCAATTGTTTCTTCTGGATTTGGATTCTGGGGACCACCGCTTAGACTGGGAAGTAGATCTGAGATTGTGCAGGTTGAAGTTACATTTGAATAGGGTTGTGAAATAGAGAGCTGAGTGCTCTCTATTTTTTATTTAAAGGTACAAAATATTCGATTGAGGTTCTTTATTTACTCTCTGGAAAAAGAGATACTATAAGAAGACTCTGCTTGAAAAGGGGGATTTTAAGTGATCATATTAGATGTCATATACGGTGAGTTTAAAGTAGATAAAGTGTTAGAAGAATTAATTTTAAGTAAACCTGTGCAAAGGCTGAAAGGGGTTCATCAGGCCGGAGCAAGTTACTTAATGAATGAGAAATGGAATGTAACGCGCTTTGATCATTCAGTTGGTGCTATGTTGTTAATTAAAAAACTTGGTGGTTCAGTAGAAGAACAGATTGCTGGCTTACTACATGATGTATCGCATACTGCTTTTTCCCATGTGATCGATTACGTTTTTGATAACGAAAACGAAAGTTATCATGAAGAAATATTTAGTTCTGTCGTGAAAAACTCGGAAATCCCGGCGATTCTTTCAAAACATGGTTATAACTATGAAGATATTTTGTTAGATGATTCGAAGTGGACATTACTTGAAAAATCTGCGCCAGAATTATGTGCAGACCGAGTGGATTACACATTACGGGATATGTTTACATATGGATATATTTCTTTAGAAGAAGTTCATAGTTTTTTAGAGGATTTAATCGAAGTAGATGGGAAAATGGTTCTTCAAAATATTGAAATTGCAGAATGGTTTACGAAGACGTATTACAAAGAAGTAATTGATTTCTTTATGAAACCAATGAATATTTATGGAAACGATATGTTAGCTAAAACGTTAAAATTAGCTCTTCATAAAAAGATAATCCATCCAGATGATTTTCTTCTTGAAGATCATGAGCTTATTACGAAATTGCGGCTATGTAAAGATCAAGAAGTAGATGCTTTATTAAGAAAAGTTCATCCAAGTATAGAAGTAAAAGAAGATAGAAATGAGTATGATCTACATCAGAAAAATAAAGTGCGTCTTATTGATCCTCCATTACTTCGTGAAGGTGAAGTTGTTCGATCGTCTGTTGTATCGGAAAAAATAAGACAGATGAGCGATATCGCTTATGAAAAGGCGATAAGAGGGATGTATGTGAAAGTGATTTCTAATTAGTTTATTTGTAATAGGAAAAGGTGTCATCAATTATGATGACACCTTTTCGCTTTAAAGGGTTGTTCGTATGGAAATGTGTTACATTTTTACGAGACTATAATATTTTACCAGAGAAATACCTTTTATAGTAAAAAATAAATTTTATAAAGTTTTCCATCAAAAATAATTTGTGAAAAAAGTACTAATTTTTAATGTGACAAAAATAATATATTTTTCAATAATCGCTTTAGAATCTTTCGTTCTTTATATATGGATTGTTATATTTTTTAAGGTAATTTAAAGATTTTTGTCGTTTTTTGTTGTAATTTTCATATTATGATAAACGTAATGTTCGGAATCAGCCATTATAACAGAAAAATTTTTAAAAAACAGAATTGAATCATATTTCTTATTTTAATATAATTTATTTGTTAATTAATAACATATTTAGGGTATGATTCTTTATTGCGGTGAGAATTCTTTTTAGCATAGGAGGATTTACAGAATGGTTAAAACGGCAAAACCTGAAATGATGAATGAATTAAAAGAAACAGTTTACAAATTCTTTCCGAAAAATATTGTGAAAGAAGAAGGATTGTACGAGGAGTCCAAAGAGCATAAAAAGTTTGTAGACTTGAAAGAGAGTTTTATAAAAAACGAAAGCTCTCAAAAGGAAGTTTTGTCTTTAATCGAGTCAACATTTTGTGATTATCACGTGTCAGACTATACAGATTTAAACCCATATAATTGTCTAGAATATAATGTGTTACTAAATGGAAAAGAACCGATGTTAAATGATGATATTGATTGGATACGAAAATCAAGAGGCGAGCGCCTTGATTTAGGGGTTTTTGTTAGCTTACTTGATAAATATTATTATTACTACGTATTAAAAACAACATATGATGAAGATGTAAGGGAATGGACTTTTGAAACAATCGATGTAGAAATGGATACCATTTGTGAATTTGAGAAACTAATGAATACAAAAGGATTTGTAAGAGTAGAACGAGAGGTTGCTAGAACTGCAATTCCTGATATAGAAACGGAATGTTTACGTATGGGGGAAGTTAACGTATTCCACGCTTTATTCACGGATTCTGTTAGTGAAATATAGGTTTTAAATTATTAAAAAGGTTGTGTAGAAAATAGCTGCTATTTTCTACACAACCTTTTCATTTTCACTAATCAAACCAATTCCAAACCTCAATATCTCCAAGAGTCGCATAACGTACGTGCGGGGAGTTTTGTAATTTTAATAATTCTTTCGACGGCCCAGTAATGACAATGCCGTATACTTTTACACCGTTATCTTTTACATATTTATAACGTTTATCTAAGTTTAGTTCTTTCTCAGGAAGTGCTGCTATTTTACTTACCGTTTTTTTATGGATAGAAAGGACGCGCATCATTTCGATTACTTGATCTTCTGGCGTTTTGTACTTGTCTGCGTTACTATCTAGAAATCTTACATGTTCTGGAAATCCTGTAGCTTCTCCGCCATGTAAGATATAGTCATCTACATTTTTTCTTTCTTGTCCTGTATCTAAAGCGTACCATACAGGAGTTGGAGGGAGTTCTTGTGCTTCGAATATGCTATATAAAAGCGGTTCTAATTCTTTTAAAGTGTAAGTTTTATCAAAAGAAATTGCTACTTCTGCAACGGTTCCATCATGTACTTTTGCAAGTGTATCCCATACTTTTTTTGAGGAATCCTTTAAATAATCACCCTGCTTTGTTTTGGGATGAACAAAGAAGAGTTTTGGTTGATAGAACGGATTCATCCAAGTTTGTTTCGTGACATCTACAGATGATAAGAAGCTTTTTGTTTCTACTGTACCGAGTGGCATTTCTTTTTTACCGACGGTTCTTACTAAATCGAAGCTGCTGTTCGTACGGAAAAAAGCTTCTACACTTGTTCCGCCCCCCATAACACGGCTATTTGGGATAGTTGCTTCAAGTGCAAGCGAAGGAACTTCTCTAATTTCTTCTAGCCTTTTATCATTATTAGCTTGAAAATAAAAGGCTGATAATACCCCACCGATTATATATATAACGATGCAAATGGATAATATAAAACCAAACGTTTGTAACCGATGTTTCCACTTAATTCTCCAAAAAGGAACTTTAAGATCTTTTGGCGGTAATTTTTTCTTTACGGGTTCACTCTTCGCAAGCAATTCATCTAAATGAGCTTCACATTCTGCACAAGTTTCTATATGACTTTCTAACTGTTCTTGTTCGTCATGTGTGAGCGTTCCTTTTTCGTATTTCGTCCACAGTTTTTTAAACTCTGCACAACCCATCTGTATCACTCCTTTATGCTTTTCGTTTCTTTTCGTCCTCGGTGTAATTCAATTTTTACTTTTGCTAACGAGAGACCAGTCATTTCTGCTATTTCCTTATAAGAGAATCCGTAGTAATCTCGTAGTAGTAACACATTTCGTCTTTCGAGCGGAAGAGAGGATATACTTTGTAACCAACTAGCAATCTCATGTTTTACGAAATAAGAGTGTTCTGTACTTGGCACGTTTGGTAAATGGAATTCTTCAATTTGCGTTGTTTTATACTTCTTTTCTTTTCGGTACCAATCGATAAAGGCGTTGTAGGCGATTGTAAATAACCACGGCCTAATTTCTTCTCCTTTATAATAGTCAATATGGATGAGCATCCGGTAAAATGTTTCTTGCATGAGATCTTCAGCACTATGAGAATCTCCGGTTAGGGAGAGAAGATAGCGAAATAAATCTTGCATATGCTCTGAGTAAATTTCTTCTAATGATTGTTTGCATTTCACTACATTTCCCTCCCTTCATACATAACAACGAAATACATATAAAAAAGTTACAATTTTTACGAAATTATAGTAAAAAACGTCAAGAATTGGATAGGATTCTCTTTTATCATAATACATATAAGGCGGGTGAACAGAGATGGAAAGCTATGAAACACAAATTCAAAGGTCAATTGATTATATTGAGGAAGATGTAATGGAAAAACAAACGCTGCGTAATTTAGCACGTGTTGCAGGTTTTTCTGAGTCGCATTTTCATCGTGTATTCCAGGCGTTAGTAGGCGATACAGTAATGGAGTATGTTCGAAAGAGGAGGTTAGCCCGGGCAGCTTATCAACTTTCTCATACGGATGAAAAAGTTATTGATATCGCATTTGAGCATGGCTTTCAATCTCATGAAACGTTCACGAGAGCCTTTAAAAAATTATTTCAAATGACACCAAGTGAATATCGAAAACAAGAAATTGAAACACCAATGTATTATAGAGTGAATGTAAAGCAAAGAAAATTAAATCCATATTTAGGGGGCATACAAATGGAATATCGTATTGTAAATAAACCAGAATTTTTAATGGCGGGTTATGAGCTGAAGACGACAAGTAAAGAAGGAAAAAACCATCAAGACATTCCAGCATTTTGGCAAGAATATTTACAAAAAGATCTTGGAACGACGATTCCGAATCGTAAAGATACGAGCCAATGGGTAGAACTTGGATTATGTACTGATTTTAATTTAGAAACAGGGGACTTCACTTATATTATTGGAATGGAAGTTACAGACTTTGAAAATGTACCAAATGAAGTTGCAAAGCGTACATTCCCAGCGGCGACATATGCAGTATTTACAACGCCGAAAGTTCCTTATGAAGAAATGGTACCGTCTATTCACCAAACGTGGAATGCAGTATTCTCAGAATGGTTCCCGCATTCAGGATACGAACATTGCGGCGTTAATGAGTTTGAGCTATACGATGAACGTTCCCATGCAGATAAAAGTGAGTTCGCTCAAATTGAACTTTGGATACCGGTGAAGAAGAAATAATAGAAAGAAAGACCGTTCAAAAGGTATTTTTGGACGGTCTTCTTTTATTAATAGGTTGCTACTATTGTTGTATTTTATAGTTAAGTCGATATAATTTCATTTACTAGCGCGCTGCTCCGAAAAGAGAAAGGTGCTTTATAAAAGCACCTTTTCCTACGAACTAAACGGAAACACAAGTATAATCGTCGTTCCTTTTCCAAGTTCACTATCAATGAAAATCGTTCCGTTATGGGCATGAACGAGCTGTTTTGTAATGGCGAGACCAAGTCCTGTTCCGATGTTGCTTTCTTCTGTATTCGTTCCTCTGTAATATCGCTCGAATAGAAGTTCTTTCGTTTTATCATCCATACCTTTTCCATTATCTGAAATAGATAGTGTAAATGAATTTGCATTTTGCGAAAGTTTTACGATTACGTTTGTCGTTTCATTATTATGTTTTACAGCGTTTGCGAGTAAGTTTTCGATAATACGTTGGAACCATTTTTCTTCAATAAAATATTGGATTTTGCTTGAACTTGGCACGAATTCAATGTTTTGATTTTGTAGTGTCGGGTTATTAATAAATTGTAATAGTACTTTTCGGACGAACTGATTAATTTCAACATTTACGTGTTGCGCAGGAAGAGTATCATTTTTTAATTGATATGTTAAGCTTAAGTCGTCAATTAATGTAGTCATATATTGAGATTTTTCTTTCATTACATGGCCAAATTGTTGAATGTCTTGATCCGTCCAATTATATTGCTTCGATTCTAGTAATAATGCATAGCCGTATATAGAACTAAGCGGTGTTTTTAGATCATGCGTCAGGCCGGTAATCCACTCTTCACGTGTTTGTTGCAGTACTTTTCTCATTGCATCGTTCTTTTTCAAAGTAATAGAAAGGTGCTCTAGTGAGTTTGTAACATCTTTAAATATGCGGAACGACCATTTTTCTTTACCAGAGCGCCGAAACCGAACAGGTTTGCCTTTTTTACTAACAGGTTCTTCATATTTTCCTCCGGCTATGTTTTTAAGCCAGCTCATCGTGTGTAATAAAGGCTTTCCAAACTTATTTCCATACCAAATTGAAAGAATGACTAAATAAGCAAACACAATAAGGAGGATTAAGCTGCATCCGATTAGAAGTTTCTTGGTAAATATATCATCTAATTCATCATCTGGATAATAATGAGCGTTTGGGGCGGATACAACGACGAGATGACCGCTATTTGAATCGTAAAAACTAGATGTGTTTTCTTTATAATTCCACGGTTCTTTTTCATTAAGAGCTGTTTTTATAGCCGAAAATGTTTTTTTCTTCCCAGTTGGATAGGAAAAAACTTCTTCGCCATTGTTATTAAATATTTGCAGTGTTGCTTTTTCTTTAGAAAGTAATTGTTTTTCTTGTTCAGTTAATGCAAATTCATTTAATGATAAAGAAGGGTGTCCTTGTTGTATCGTTTTTAGTAATGCATTACTTTTTAGTTTGGCACCGTAAATAACGATCACTGGTTTCTTTTCTAATTTAATTTCCCAATAGTTAAATTTATAAATATTATTGCTGCCATTCTGTAAATACGTAAGTAAGGATGTCTTTGTGTAAGAGGTAGGAACATCGTTAGGCGTATTAAAGTTGTAAAGGACCTCTCCATCTTCATCTACAATTTGAAGCCAATCACTCTTTTCTATTATTAAATCTTTTACCTCAGATTTTAAAGTAATGTTATTGTCTTCAGAAGAAATATATTCGGAGATTGTAAAGGTATCATAATCAGAAATATTAGGTTCATATAAAGTACTATTAAGAAGAAAAATTAAATAAGAAAAAGAAGCAATTACTGCGATAAGTAACGTAACTAAGACAAAAACGTGTTGTAAAATAAACTGGATTATAAGTCGTTTATTAAAATTCATATCTTTAACCTACTTTGTAATGAACTTATAGCCAAGTCCACGAACTGTTTTTATGTATTCTGGTTTACTTGGATCTTGTTCAATTTTTTCACGTAGTTTTCGAATGTGAACCATAACAGTATTATCATCTCCATTATAGGCAGGTGCTCCCCAAACTTTTTCATATAATTCTTCCTTCGAAAATACGTAGTTCGGATTCTCACAAAAGAATAGTAGTAGTTGAAAGAGTTGAGCGGAACATTCGACAACGTTTCCATCTACTGTTAGTTCCGCAGAATGTTGATCAATTTCAAATCTCCCAAAAGAAAAGGAGTATATTCTTTGTTCTTGTATGTTTTGTTTCATATGTCTTCGGAGTTGAGCTTTCATACGAGCGACTACTTCTAGTGGATTAAATGGTTTCGTAATGTAATCATCCGCACCGTATGAAAATCCGGAAATTTTATCTACATCAGATGTTTTTGCTGTTAGGAAGAAGATAGGGCAATCCGTTTTTTGGCGAAGGATTGGACAAATGTCAAAACCGGATTGTCCAGGAAGCATTACATCTAAAATAATTAAATCGTAATTGTTTTGCTCGGTGAGAGATAAGGCTATTTCCGCAGATGTTGCAGTTGTAATATGAGAAAAACCTTCTTTTTCAAGAATGGTAGTTAGTAATTGTAAAATTGCTGTTTCATCATCAATGAGTAGAATATTTGCGTGATACATATGAATCCCTCCTAATTTCCTCGAATATCATATCATCTTTTTGTAACTTATGGAATTTTTAAGGAAATTTTAAGGTTTTCTTTCACAAAAAATTAAGATTCAAATGATATGATAAAAGTAACATGGGGAGGAGATGAATGTGAATCCGTTTCAAACGATGCGAGCTAGATATTTTTTAATTGTATTTGCATTACTAATTTTAATAGCACGAAGTAGTAATGAAGTGCTAGAAAATACATTTCATATACAGAATTCATCTTTTATAAATATGCTTATATTTTATATCCTTCCAATAATATGGCTTTTTTACGGATATAGAAAGCATCGTGTTTCATTTTCATTATTTATTAATAGAAACGAAACATTTAACCTAGTGCAAGTTTTGTACATCGCGATTATACTTTGTATGTTTAGTTACGGCTATCTTATTTTATATATGTACAGCTTTGCATGGATTACACCAGATTTTATTATGAATGCCTTGCATGAACCGATTATAGATAGTACCGGGGGATATGTATTTCAATTTATTAGGGTTGTATTTATCGCGCCTATTGTCGGAGAGTTTGTTTTTCGAGGGTTTTTACTGCAGCGTTTTGCAGCAAAATGGGGTACTAGTATAGCAATGGTCGTTGTAGCACTTTTATTTGCTTGCTTACATGTTGATTTCCTTGGTGCAGTTGTGTTTAGCATCGTACTATCAATTGTATATATTCGTACGAAAAGCTTACTCATGCCAATTGCTATTCATATGTTAAACAATGCGCTTGTGCTTAGTTCTTCTTTTTTAGTAAGTAGAGAAAAGATAATGAGTTTTGCCGATTTTTCGAACTATACGACATTCTTTCCAGGATTAATTATTTTTATGACAGGATTAAACTTAGTGCTCATCTTTTTATTTGTGAATCGCAAATATTGGAGTAAAGAAGTGCCTGTTATATATGCGGAGAGGGAGAAGAACTTTTCAAGTATAATAGGAGATAAATAAGGTAGAGAAGACGTTTGAGAAAATATTGAAGGAAATGATAGATTATTGTACTTCTATTAGATATAAATACTTTTCCATCAATAATGATACAGGAAATATTATTTTTCTTTTTATCGTGTTAGGGACATTAATAATAGTCAGCTTTATTATAGAAGAAATGATGAAGCGCATTTTCAGACAATATGTAGAAATGAAGTGAATTATGTTAGGACTCATAAAATGTTGGAGAAAGCAATGGGGACTTTTATTTTATCCCGCATTAACTGTCCGTAAACGCCCGATTGGTTCAACTAATAATCAGTGGGGATGAACAAAACCCCACTGATTAAAGTTTCACTTTATGAAAACTAAATCATTATTAATTCGAAATTTGAAAGGGATGTATAAAATTATATGAATGAAACAATATCGTCAAATAAGTTTTTTTATTTGATTGTACTGAGTTTAGTATTGATTACGACAGTAAATGTTGTTCTTCGCTGGGAGGAAGCTTACTTTTTTATGTATTTAGCGCTCCATTTATTAGGGATTTTATGCATAACGGGCGGAGTAGTTGCTGAGAAAAAGCATGAAGAAAGTATTAATTATATGTGTGTGATGGGTCTTATTTTACTTTTAACTGTACAAGGTATTATGAAATATAGTTCTTTTTCTTTGCAAGATTTTAGTTTGTTAATAGATGTACTTCCTTAAGAAGGATTTTAAGGACTATGAATATATACGATATGTAAAGGGCACTGGTTTGTAAGTACATTTCTTATACCAGATTATGAGCCGGTGAAACTCTTCTTGTAATAGAAGAGTTTTTTTATGTAAATTGAACGAGCTAGAGCAATTATCACGATTAGCTTGTTCTAATTTTGAAAGTACGAACTTACAATAATAATAGACAGGCAGCATAGAGGAGGGAATAGCGTGAGGAAAGTTATTGGGTGGTCGCTTTTTTTATACGTTGGGTTTGCGTTACTTATATATTGGTATTTATTTGGATGGAATCATGAACTCATTCCGGACATGTATAAAGGAACGAGTGCAGATCCAGAAACCTTTATGAATGCGAGGGAGCTTACGCTAAGTCAAGATTATTCGCGTGTGAAAAATTTACTGTTCTTTTTAGCGACGCCTCTTGAATGGATTATTTTATTATTTGTACTCGTGCTCGGTATTTCAAAAAAGTTTGAGAAATGGTCGAAGGAAACGACCAAAATAAATGTCTTACAAGTTGCGATTTATTTCTTTTATTTATCACTACTAACAACAGTTCTTGCATTACCGATGCAATGGATCGGGCGTAAAGTGTCCGTTGATTACGGAATATCTACGCAAAGCACACAAAGCTGGATAAAAGATCATGTCATCGATTTTTGGGTGAACTATGCGACTATGTTACTCATTGTTACGGTTTTGTTATGGCTCATCCGTAAATTTCCGAAGAGATGGTGGCTAGCAGGATGGGCGCTCTCTGTTCCGTTTACGATTTTCTTAACGTTTGTGCAACCTGTTGTAATTGATCCACTTTATAATGATTTTTCAACGCTGAAAAATAAGGAATTAGAAACGAAAATTTTAGCGATCGCAGATAAAGCTGATATTCCAGCTAAACACGTATATGAAGTAAATATGTCGGAAAAAACGAATTCGTTAAATGCGTACGTAACGGGAATTGGCCCTAACGCCCGTATTGTAATGTGGGATACAACACTTAAGCAATTAAAAGATAAAGAAATTTTATTTATTATGGCCCATGAAATAGGGCATTATGTTATGAAACATATATATTGGGGTGTTGCGAGCTATGTGTTGCTATCGTTTATAGGTATGTATTTAATTAGTCGTATTATAAATATGTGTATTCGAAAATGGGGAGATACACTGCAAATTCCAAAATTAGCATGTTTCTCAATTTTACCTTTATTTTTCTTAATTTCCTCTTTATTATCTTTTGCAGCACAACCAGCAACAAACTACGTTTCTCGTATAGAGGAACGAGCGGCAGATCAATACGCTTTAGATATGACGAAAGATGGAAAATCAGGTGTGAAAACTTTTCAATATTTATCAAAGACGAGCTTAAGCCAAGTGAATCCGCCTGCATTAGTGAAGTTTTTCTTATATACACATCCACCGATTTTCGAAAGAATTCATACGTTTGAACAATATGAAAAAGAGAAGAAGCAGTAGTGTACTGCTTCTTTTTATTGTGGATGATTCGAGTTTTGGAAAATTATAGTGTATAATACGTAGAATATTCAGTTAAATATTTAGGAGGTTAATATTTTGTTTCATTCAAAATCAATGCCGGCTATAAAAATGATCCTTTCGATGTCTATTTTCGGATCGATTGGATTTTTTTCTGTCCAAACGGGTTTACCATCTTTTGAATTAGTATTTATTCGTTGTATTTGTGCGACTTTATTTTTAACGCTATGTTGGTTTGCAACAGGACAATATAAAAATGAGAAATGGAATAAAAAAGAAATTGTGCAAATATTAGCGTGTGGCGTATTTCTCGTTTTTAACTGGGTGTTTTTATTTAAAGCGTTTGAAGTCATGTCGATTACCATTGCGATTTCTGTATATCATCTTGCACCGATCATCGTATTAATGATTGGTAGTATTGTATTTAAAGAGAGGTTAACAGCATTTGCGGTTCTGTCCATTACCATATGTTTCATCGGTACAGTTTTAGTAGCTGGGGTAGATGGAAGTATGTCGCTTGAGAAACTTATGTCGTCTGGAATGGTGTGGGCGCTTCTTGCAGCTTTATTTTATGCATTTACAACGTTGCTCGGAAAAGGAATTAAGCATACGAGTGCATATGCGATGACATTTTTACAAACTTTTTTGGGTATATTTTTATTGCTACCATTCGTAGATTTCGGGAAGTTTCAAGGATTAACAGAGATGAACTGGATGATGATTACTGCGACAGGACTTATACATACTGGGTTTGTATATTACTTATTTTTTGACAGTTTAAGAGATTTACCGACGAGACTTATTTCTGTATTAGTGTTTTTAGATCCTGCTGTTGCAATACTATTAGATACAGTCTTTACTGGATTTAGACCGACTAGTATGCAAATTGTAGGGATTATTCTTATATTTGTAGGAATGGCGTTTACTTTTCGAAAAACGAGGGATGAAAAAGTAGTGGTAAAAGAAAATACGTATTATGAAGTGTGAAAAATTACCTCCTATCGTATTTAGAATTTTCTTATTTTTTTGTACAATATAAAAGTAGGAAAATAAAGGAAGAAGCGGATGAGAGAGATGAAAAAGTTATTAAAGATAGCGACATCATTAACTTTAATAGGGGGGATATTTGTTAGCGGTAATATTGTTTCAGCAAATACAGATGGAATTCAACAATCTCCACCTCCACCTGATATTATGCTAGAATTTGATGATTTAGCAAATGATCATTGGGCTTATAATGAAATTATGAATTTAGTGTATCACCGGATTATGTATGGCTACGGAAATGGGAAATTTGGTGTAGAAGATAATGTAACCCGTGAACAAGCAGCAGCAGTACTGTATCGCGCACTAGATTTGAAACGAAATGTACATATTGAAAATCCATATGGAGATATTGACGGGAAATCAACAATGTTTCCTTATGAAATTTTACACTTAACAAAGATCGGTATTTTTAAAGGAGACGAAAATCAGAACTTCCGTCCAAAAGATACGTTAACTCGTGCGGAACTAGCGCAAATTTTGGTAAAAGCATATAATCTGAAAGCAAAACGACATCATACATTTACAGACGTATCAGAGGATTATTGGGCAAGAGATGCGATTAGTGCGCTGCAATCTAATAACGTTGTAGCAGGAACAGGCGCTGGGAAATTTGAACCTGAAATGCTTGTAACACGCGGGCAATTTGCGAAATTCTTAAAAAAGACAATCGATAATTCGCCAGGGAAAATGGAATAAATAAGAGCTACATTATTATGTAGTAAAAGTGCAAATAGATCATATTTGTACCTTTTGTATGAAAAGTGAAATGACATATCAGAAAATCATTGGGCTAAAGATTTGATTAGCGCCTTACAGTCTAATAAAGCTATAGTTGGAACGGGTAATGGTTTATTTGAACCAGAAAAACTTGTAACCCGTGAACAGTATGCGAAGTTCTTAAATATTGCAATTCAAAGATTCTACGCAAACGATTAATCTATGAAGCTCGAAAAAAGCGCAAATATGATATTTGCGCTTTTTTTGTCTATAAAGTGAAATTTTTATAAGTGAAGGACTTGATTAGTAGATAGTAGAATATTGTATATATAACATCTTTGCAAAAGCTTTTGTTTATCCTTTTTGAAAATCAAAGAGAGAAACTAGAGCGCAAAGATAAGAATATTTCTTCAAATGATTTGCATGCGATTCAGAATACCAATTGGAATTGAGAGCGAATTGGCTCACCTAGTAATCTTCAAAATAATAGATGTTAAAAATGCAATATATTACATACGGTTTGCAAATGCAGCATATGTAATATGGGAAAAGAATTTAGTCTATTATTTTCCACTTTTAATAAAGTGGAAATGAAGGAGAGAGGACAATGAAGAAAAAAATGTTCCGTATAATGGCGGCAGCGACTATTATGGGTGGATTATTGGTAAGCGCAAATGTTCCTAATATAAAAGCAGAAGAATATCCAGAAATGATTGTATTTGATGATGTTCCAGTAGAACATTGGGCATATGAATATATTATAGAAGTGGCGTATCATAAAGTTATGCTAGGTTATGGAAATGGAAAGTTTGGTGTAGGTGATAATGTAACCCGTGAACAAGTGGCGGCAATACTGTATCGCGCACTTAATATAAAACATGAAGGCCCATTAAAAAATCCTTATAAGGATATTTCTGAAAGATCAACAATGTTTCCAAATGAAATTTTAGCATTAACAGAGCGCGGTATTTTTAAAGGTGATGAGAAGGGGAACTTTAGACCTAGAGAAACAATAACACGTGCAGAGGTAGCGCAAGTTCTTACACAGACATATTCCTTTGAAGCGAAGCAACAGCATACATTTAAAGATGTACCAAATAATTACTGGGCAAAAAATGCAATTAGTGCTCTGCAAGCTAATAATGTCATAGTAGGAACAGGGAATGGAAAGTTTGAACCAAATAAAGTTGTAACACGTGAGCAATATGCAACATTTTTAAATAAAGCTATTATTAATTTTCATTTGAAAGATGAATAACATGAAACGGAAGTTTTTAAAAATATAGTACAGGAAAAATAAAATTATATTAATATATCATATTCCTTTAAAAAAAGCGCGGAAATTACGCGCTTTTTTTTTATTTTAAATTGTTTATCTGTATATTTATTCTGCTGTTCATAGTTCGGTGGTTAGTATTTATGGAAAAAACAGGTTAATTATAGTTACTTTTTATGAGGAAAAAGTACAGTTTAGTAACTTTATTGTTAATTAAGTATAAAGATAAGTATGTGAAATACAGTTCGCAAATTAGACGAATATTATATGGATAAGTGTATTGTTACTTTTCCATAAATTCTTTATATTAGAAAAAATATGTTTTTTTAGGGAGAGAATACAGTGAAGAAAAAGATTTTAAAAGTAGCAACAGCTTTAACAATTATGGGTGGAATTGGATTAAGCGGACAAGGTACTACAGCAAATGCTGAAGTAGCAGTGAAACAACAACAAGCTGCTCCTGTTACATTTAAAGATGTACCGAAAGGGCATTGGTCTTATGAAGCAATTCAAACTTTAGCAGAACATGAAATTATGCTTGGTTACGGAAATGGTGTGTTCGGTTTTGGACATAACGTAAATCGTGAACAAGTAGCCGCTTTAATTTATCGCGCACTAGATCTTGATGAACAATTTGGTGAAGATGAGGTATTAGAAAGCCCGTATAATGATATTGTTGATGACAACTCAACGATGTTTCCTTTTGAAGTTTTAGCAGTAACAGAATTAGGTATCTTTACAGGTGACGAGAATGGAAACTTCAGACCAAAAGCTACGTTAACACGTGCAGAAATGGCGCAAGTTCTTACGAGAGCATTTGGGTTACAGGTACAAGGACCAGCAGGATTTAAAGATGTACCAAAGGGACATTGGGCAGAAAATGCGATTAATGCAGTAGGTTCAAATGGTATTTCAGTAGGAGATGGAAAGGGTAACTTCGCTCCGAACATGAAAGTAACACGTGAACAATATGCACAGTTCTTATTTAACTCAATGTTTGAATAAATAATAAAAAAGGAGCCGGTGTTGTATAACACTGGCTTCTTTTTTTTGTGTAATGCCGGTGGAAGAATACAGTTTTGTAAAAAAAGTGATTAAATTTTCAAAAAAAACTTCCTTTTCTGAAGATTTGTTATATAATATAAAACATAAAATCAAATCTGTTATAAGACAGTTTGAAAAGGGGATGCTAATATGTCGACGCAAACTTCACGGGTTACACTGGCCGGAGAAATGTTACCAGCGTACAACGAAATATTGACACCTGAGGCGCTTAGTTTTTTAAAGGAACTGCATGAAAATTTCAATGAACGCCGCACGGAACTTTTACAAAAGCGTGTGGAGAAACAAAAAAGAATTGATGCAGGGGAGTTTCCTAAGTTTTTAGAAGAAACAAAGCATATACGTGAAGGGGATTGGACAATCGCCCAGCTTCCGAAAAATTTAGAGGATCGCCGCGTGGAGATTACTGGTCCGGTGGATAGAAAGATGGTCATTAACGCTTTAAATTCAGGAGCAAATCTTTTTATGGCAGACTTTGAAGATTCGAATGCACCAACTTGGAGAAATGCTGTCGAAGGTCAAATTAACTTACGAGATGCGAGTAAGGGAACGATCTCACATAAAAATGAAAACGGAAAAGAATATCGTTTAAATAGTAAAACAGCTGTATTAATTGTGCGTCCGAGAGGGTGGCATTTAGAAGAAAAACATATGCAAGTTGACGGTAAGAACATGTCTGGCAGTTTAGTAGATTTTGGTTTGTACTTTTTCCATAATGCGAAGACGCTTTTAGCAAAAGGAAGTGGCCCATACTTTTACTTACCGAAAATGGAAAGTTACTTAGAGGCAAGATTATGGAATGACGTTTTCGTATTCGCTCAAAAGTATATCGGTATTCCGAACGGAACGATTAAAGCGACTGTGTTAATAGAAACGATTCACGCTTCATTTGAAATGGATGAAATTTTGTATGAACTAAGAGATCATTCTGCTGGTTTAAACTGCGGACGATGGGATTATATATTTAGTTTCTTAAAGAGCTTCCGTAATCATAATGAATTTTTACTTCCGGATAGAGCGCAAGTCACGATGACAGCGCCGTTTATGCGCGCGTATTCTTTGAAAGTTATTCAAACGTGTCATCGTCGTAATGCGCCAGCAATCGGAGGGATGGCGGCGCAAATCCCAATTAAAAATGATCCAGAAGCAAATGAGGCAGCTTTCGAGAAAGTGCGTGCTGATAAGGAGCGCGAAGCTTTAGACGGTCATGATGGGACTTGGGTTGCCCACCCGGGACTTGTACCGGTTGCAATGGAAGTATTTAATCACATAATGAAAACGCCAAATCAAATTTTTAGAAAGCGTGAAGGAATACGTGTAACAGAAAAGGATTTATTAGAAGTACCGATGGGAACGATTACAGAAGGTGGTCTTCGCACGAATATTAACGTCGGTATTCAATATATTGCATCTTGGTTAAGCGGGCGGGGAGCAGCTCCAATTTATAACTTAATGGAAGATGCAGCAACAGCAGAAATATCAAGAGCACAAGTATGGCAGTGGATTCGTCATGAGGGTGGAAAGCTAAGTGATGGCCGTAATATCACTTTTAAATTAATGGAAGAATTGAAAGAAGAAGAACTAGCAAAAATAGAAAGAGAGATTGGTAAGGAAGCATTTAATAAGGGGAGATTTGAAGAAGCTACAAAACTGTTTACAAACCTTGTTCGTAATAACGAGTTCATGCCGTTTTTAACATTACCGGGTTATGAAATTTTATAAGAAACAAGAAAAGGGGATGGAACATATGAAAAACGAAAGAATTGATAAATTGCAGGAAAGCTGGGAATTAGATACGCGCTGGAAAGGGATAACACGTCCATATACAGCTGAAGATGTAATTCGTCTGCGCGGATCGATTGATATTGAACATACGTTAGCGCGCTGTGGTGCAGAGAAGCTTTGGAAATCACTTCATACAGAAGATTATATTAATGCACTTGGGGCATTAACAGGAAACCAAGCGATGCAACAAGTGAAGGCTGGATTAAAAGCAATTTATTTAAGCGGTTGGCAAGTAGCGGCAGATGCGAACCTTTCTGGGCATATGTATCCTGACCAAAGCTTATACCCAGCGAACAGTGTGCCAGCTGTTGTAAAGCGAATTAACCAAACGCTTCAACGTGCTGATCAAATTCAGCATATGGAAGGTAGCGGTGATACGGATTATTTCGTCCCAATTGTGGCGGATGCTGAAGCTGGGTTTGGTGGACAGTTAAACGTATTTGAATTAATGAAAGGGATGATTGAAGCGGGTGCATCTGGCGTGCACTTTGAAGACCAATTATCTTCAGAGAAAAAATGCGGGCATTTAGGCGGAAAAGTATTATTACCGACGCAAACAGCGGTGCGTAATTTAATTTCGGCACGTCTTGCTGCGGATGTAATGGGTGTACCAACAATTATCGTCGCAAGAACAGATGCAGATGCGGCAGATTTAATTACGAGCGATATCGATCCAGTTGATCAAGAGTTTATTACAGGTGAAAGAACACCGGAAGGGTTTTATCGTACGAAAGCAGGTCTTGATCAAGCAATTGCACGTGGTTTAGCGTATGCGCCGTATGCAGATCTCGTTTGGTGTGAAACGTCGGAGCCAAATTTAGAAGATGCAAAACGCTTTGCGGACGCAATTCATAAGAAATATCCAGGGAAGCTACTTGCTTACAACTGTTCCCCTTCTTTTAACTGGAAACAAAAATTAGATGAAAAAACAATTGCAAGCTTCCAAAAAGAAATTGCATCATACGGTTATAAATTCCAGTTCGTAACGCTTGCTGGATTCCATTCATTAAATTACGGCATGTTTGAATTAGCGCGTGGTTATAAAGAGCGCGGCATGGCAGCGTACTCTGAATTACAACAAGCAGAGTTCGCAGCAGAAAAAGATGGTTATTCTGCAACGCGCCATCAACGCGAAGTAGGAACAGGATACTTTGATGAAGTAGCACAAGTAATTACGGGCGGTACTTCATCAACGACTGCTTTAAAAGGATCTACGGAAGAAGAGCAGTTTACGAAATAAAGGTATAAGTAGGTGCCCCAAAAAATATTTTTGGGGCACTTTTCTTATTTATTATTACGTCGCTGACATTGTTAAACTTTGTCGGAAAGTTGATGTAATTTTATTTGTCGTCGTATTGTGGGACGTTCACTTCTATTTAAAATATCCAATCCAATATAGTGAATATACCAACGATAGCAGTAAAAAGAAGGAATACGAATAATGAAAGACAGCCCCATGTAAATAGTTTGTCTTTCCATGTTTCTTCATAATCATCAATTAGTTCCTCTATCACTTTTTTCTGCAATGGCTGTAAGGGACGTTCGGTTTGTAGTCCTGTAATAATGTTACGATCTCCTTTGAATTTTAAAGCACGTACAATATGATAAGAGTCGTTTCCCATCGATTTTTCAAATTGTAGACATGCCGCGTGCATAACATCTGTTTTCTCTTTTTCAAGATACCAATACCGTCCGGCCATTTCTGGGTATTGTAATGTAAAGTAAATGTCACCGAGTTTTTTCCTAAGTGCTAATTCATTCGGATAAGTAGTGATTAATCCGTGTAATCTATCTCTTGCTTTTCCAAGGTTGTTATTTTCAATATCTTTTTCAATTCTTTTTAATGTTTTTTTAGGGATTATTTCTGTCATACACGCCTCCTTATTAGAATAGGTGTGGTTATATTTTATAAGAAATACTAAAATTTAGAAATTTTATTTTTAAAAAGATTGTACATTCTATTTTAAGTGTGTTATGATAATACCAGTTGAATAATTAAATTAAGCAATCCATATATTATCAAATGCCGAAAACAAACGGGAAAAAGTATGTGAGAACTAGTTTATGTTTCGAATTTGATAATGTGTGGATTCTTTTTTTATACATGAAGACTAAATAAAATGTATTTTCGTAGGAGGAAATAATTATGACAGTTACAGGACAAGTAAAATGGTTTAACAACGAAAAAGGCTTCGGTTTCATCGAAGTTCCAGGCGAAAACGATGTATTCGTACATTTCTCTGCAATCGAAACTGATGGTTTCAAATCTTTAGAAGAAGGCCAAAAAGTTAGCTTCGAAATCGAAGATGGCAACCGTGGACCTCAAGCTAAAAACGTAATCAAACTATAATTTTATAGTTTATTATAGAAAAAAGGATGGCTTATGCCATCCTTTTTTTGTTGTTGAGATATACGATATTTATATTAGTAATAAAGACAGCCTAAAAAGTACGATTGAAGAAATAAAGGCGTACTCGAAAACTTATGAAAATGATAAAGTGACGGTAATTGATTTGAGGAAGTCTCATTCTCGGTATTTAGATCAAGAACCATATATAATCATAGTACAGGTTGAAAGAGATACAGAGAATCTTGGAAGAAAAAATAGTAGGTTTTTTTGAGGATGAAGAAGAATGAAGGAAATGGCAATCGGTATGTAAAAAGGGCTTTCCGTAAAGGAAGGCCTTTTAGTGTTCTTTCACAGCTTTTTTCTTTTCACGTTTCTTGCATTCTGGACATCTAGATTTACGAAAAGGCTTCGCGAAGAACAGTAAAATAAAAAATAAACCGAATATAATACTCGCTGAATTTTTTACGATAACAATGCTACTATTTTTCATTTGAATTGTTGGATGATCTTGCTTTTCTTCCATGAGAGACCTCCGTATATTTGATTTATATTTTAATTATAGCAAAATTAATTGCTGTAATTATATGAAAAGGGGAATGTGTTAAATATATTACAAATGATATAAATTCTTTTTTCGTATATAGAATCCTCTTTTTATACAGATTATTTTTTTGATATCCATATATTTTTATTAATATATTTGTATTATATTTGATTTATTATAAGTATTTGTAAAGAATCGCAGAATGTAAACCATTTCCTTTTCGTAGGTGCTACTATAAAAGGGAAATGAAGAAGGGAAATTAAATAGCAATTGAAAATTTAAAAAAGAGAGGTGAAAAATCTGTTACTAACAAAAGAGCGAGTATAGATAAAAATATTCTTAGCGTGCAAAAACTACATACTCTAAGGATATACATTTGCCTATATTTGTAGTAGCAGACAGTAGACTATGGAAAGTAAAGTAGAACGTTATGTCGAAAACTATGTTGTAAGCAAAAATACAATGGCCTTACTTCCTGTTGTTCTAGGAGAAAAGAAAGTTGTTACGCGAATTGTAGAAATGGAAGATTCTTTTTTCGTATTTCAAAAGCCTCTTGATATTATAGAGAGAAGTTGCCGGAAGCATGGTTCTAGTTTCTTTGGAAGAAAAGAAGGAACGAAGGAGTTAACTCGTATTACACATAAAGCTCCTATCGCAATTAGCCCGACAGATCAACTTTATTTTTTCCCTACGTATTCTTATTCTCGAAAAGAGTGTGCGTGGTTATCTCATTTTCATATTGAAGATAATAAAGAATTAAAAGATGGAAATCTTATTATTAGATTTATAAATGGTTTCGCTGTGAAACTAGAAATGTCAAAAAGTAGCTTTGAAAATCAGCAAAATCGTACAGCGAAATTACGGACAGAGTATGAAGATCGTAAGAAAAAACAAGGAAATCCTTGCTTTAAAGAGATTGATAAAAATGAAGAATCTAAATTAACACCAGCATATGAGAAAGTGTATTTTGTGAAGGAAGGCGAAGTGTGAGAGGGAGAGGATGGGGAGACTCATCCTTTTTGATTTTGTTATATATACTATTTGCACGGTAAGATTCATAAATAAAACAAGGTTAATTTCCTGAATTTTCGTTCTCTAATAACTTAAGGTGATATATATAATTACAATATAAGGGTTTTTTTCCTAAATATACTTAATGTAGTGTGATTATATATCGTTTTATATTCGCGGTATACAGGATAGTTCTTTCCTTATTATATAAAAAAGGGGGCTGTTATGTTGAAAAGGACCATGTTATTTTGGGCGCAATATATTCTTGTTTTGCCTATATTATTTCTTACCTTTATGTTTACTGGTTTCGTTGGCAGTCAGTT
Source organism: Bacillus sp. MYb56 (assembly GCF_002976445.1). Classification (NCBI taxonomy): domain Bacteria; kingdom Bacillati; phylum Bacillota; class Bacilli; order Caryophanales; family Bacillaceae; genus Bacillus; species Bacillus sp. MYb56. Next base: position 28,037 of record NZ_PCOH01000004.1, on the reverse strand, counting down.
AATGATAGGTGCTGATAAACAACATTTTATTTTTACGCCTCAAAATGCAACAGAATATAGTCAAATTAGTGAAATTGATAAATTGCTATTTGCTTTTTCAATTCAACCAGTTGTCACCATAGTATTTCTTCTATCGATTGTGTACGTACTGACACTTATTGTCTTTCAAATTATTGAATGTAAGAAGGAAAAAAAGATATTACATAGTTTACAATATATGGTTCTCATACCGATTTTTCTTTACTTGTGGTTAGGAATAATGCAATTTTCCGCAGTTGATTTAACTTGGATAGATAATTGGCAAGAGCACCTTATATTCACTCCTACTACTATAACGAATGAGCAAGATATATATATGATTGATAAGTTTTTATACAAATTTCGAATGTTACCTATTCCAAGTACAGTATTAATACTATCTTTCTTATATTTATTAATACTTATCGTGATTGATAGTATACGCTTACTAAAAAAGTTTCTTGTAAGAACTAGTCATTAGAAAAGGAGAATTGTTTGAAGGTATAACAATTATTTGTCATTACTCATTTCCATACAGGTAGAAAAAACCTTACGCGTAGTAAGGTTTTTTTTGAAACTACAGATTGACACTTTCTGTAGTTTCTTCTTTTTTATAATATGTAACCGTTAAGTTATAATCTGTGCGTGGTGTCTAAATTATTCTCATGTCTTGTCGAATATTGAAAGATTATCATAGCATAATAATGAAGGAATTCTAGCGAATGATATGGAAACTTTAATAAATACATCTCCATATGTCGTATCTACCATTTCCTCTTTCATTTAAGCGATGATACAGTAGAGGTAGTAATTAGAGTAAAGGGGTAAAGTGTAGAATGGATTTTCAAACGATCAAAGAGTATTTTTCACCAGAAAATATGGATCATATTGTTGAAAGTTATCGTGCGTTCGGACCGCTTCTCGGTATTGGCTTACCGATGATAGAGGCGCTTATTCCGGCATTGCCACTCATTGTGTTTGTGTTGGCGAATGCTGTTGCATTTGGTTTTTGGTTCGGTTTTCTTTATTCATGGATTGGGTCAGTAATTGGTGCAATGCTTGTATTTTTCATTATTCGTAGCTTTGGAAGAAGTCGTTTCTTTTCTTTTGTAAATAAGCATGAGAGAGTGCGAAAAGCGATGGGATGGATTGAAAGAAAAGGGTTCGCGCCAATCTTTGTTATATTTTGTTTTCCGTTCACACCATCTGCGCTTATAAATGTTGTAGCTGGTTTGTCTCGCATTAGCGTAAAACAGTTTGGACTAGCATTAGCATTTGGAAAGCTTGTTATGATCTTTATTTTAACGTATATCGGTCATGATTTAGTGTCATTTATTCATAAGCCGGTGAAATCGGTTATTGTGGGCGTTGTTATTTTTATTTTATGGTATGTCGGTAAAAAAATTGAAGTAAAGTTAGAACTACATTAGGAAAAGTCTTCTTTGTAAAGATAAGCTTCATCATTAAAGGGCGAGGGGAGAAGCGAATGAAGAAAACTTTGAAAAAAGAAGGGCTAGAGTGGGTAAGAACAATTTTAATTGGTGTACTATTAGCTGTATTTTTTCGAACGTTTTTCTTTTCAACGTACGTTGTAGAGGGGAAGTCAATGATGCCGACATTGCAAGATGGAAATATGCTCGTTGTGAATAAGGTGAGTTATCAAGTAGGGGACTTGAATCGATTTGATGTCGTCGTTTTTCATGCGAATAAAAAAGAGGACTATGTAAAGCGAATTATCGGTTTACCTGGGGATCATATCGAATATAAGCATGATAAATTATATATAAACGGACAATTCGTGGATGAACCTTATTTAGAGACGTATAAGAAAGAGACAAATGGACGGCAATTAACAGGCGATTTTAAACTAGAAGAGTTAACGAAAGAAAAGTTTGTACCACCCGGTTCTATTTTTGTAGTTGGTGACAACCGCCTTGGTAGCTGGGATAGTAGGCACTTCGGCTTTGTGAAAGCTGATACAGTTGTCGGTAAAGTTGATTTACGATATTGGCCGATTCAAGAGGTACAAACGAATTTCTCAAAAGGCTGATATAATAAAATGAAGTATAAGGAAAAGACAAACGAGTATGTTTGTCTTTTTTATCGTCCTATAATACAATTGTGATAGCAAACTAACGTTCGTTATGTAAGTGAAAGGTGGGGGTTTCATGTCACTTCGATTTGTGATTGGTAGAGCTGGAAGTGGAAAAAGTACACTTTGTTTACACGAAGTGCAAGAAGAGTTAAAACAGCGCCCAAGAGGGAAAACAATATTATATCTTGTGCCAGAACAGATGACATTCCAAACGCAGCAGGCGTTAATTGGGAGCGAAGATGTAAGAGGTTCTATTCGGGCACAAGTTTTTAGTTTTTCGCGATTAGCGTGGAAGGTGCTGCAAGAAGTTGGCGGAGCGAGTCGTCTTCATATTGATGAAGCGGGTGTACATATGTTGCTTCGTAAAATTGTAGAATCTCGTAAAGATGGACTATCTGTGTTTCAAAAAGCAGCGGAGCAAAACGGTTTCTTTGAACATCTTGGTAGTATGATTGCTGAGTTTAAACGTTACAATGTGACGCCGTCTAACGTATATGAAATGTGGCAACAATTAGACACGCATAGCAGTAGTGCAGAGCAAAAGCTACTAGCGAATAAAGTGTATGATTTACAGTTACTATATGATGATTTTGAACGTGCTTTAATCGGAAAGTATTTAGATTCAGAAGACTACTTACAATTATTAATTGAGAAGCTTTCAGACTCTGAGTATGTAAAAGGAGCGGAAATTTATATAGATGGATTCCATTCATTTTCTCCTCAAGAGCTAGAAATCGTTAGAGGGCTAATGAGATTAGGAACAAGAGTAACAATAACATTAACGATAGATGAAAAAACGTTAGCGCAGCCAGTGAATGAACTAGATTTATTTTATGAAACGACGTTAACGTATGAAAAAATAAAACAAGTAGCGCGTGAAGAGAAAATAGAAATTGAAAAAACAATTCCACTTATGGAACAACCGCGTTTTCATTCTCCAGCATTAGCTCATTTAGAAACGCATTATGAAGCGCGTCCGAATGAAAAGTATCATGGTGAAGCGAGTGTAACAATTAGTACAGCAGCTAATTTACGAGCTGAAGTAGAAGGTGTAGCTCGTGAAATTAGAAGACTTGTGGCGGATGAAGACTATCGTTACCGAGATATCGCAGTCCTTCTTCGTAACGGAGAAAGTTATTACGACGTAATGCGAACGTTATTTACGGATTATAATATCCCGCATTTCATCGATGAAAAACGCCCAATGTCACATCATCCGCTAGTAGAATGTATTCGTTCTGCACTCGAGATTATTAGCGGGAATTGGCGTTATGATGCAGTATTCCGCTGCGTGAAAACAGAGCTTTTATATCCATTAGATGTAAGAAAAGAAGCGATGCGCGAAGAGATGGATGAGTTTGAAAACTACTGTTTAGCGTACGGTGTACAAGGGAAGAGATGGACTTCTGAAGATCCGTGGATGTATCGTCGTTATCGTTCTCTTGATGATGCGAGCGAAATGATAACAGACAGTGAGCGTGAAATGGAAGAGAAAATAAATCGACTTCGCGACGTTGTAAGAACGCCAGTTATTCGTATGCAAAAAAGACTGAAGCGTGCTGGAACAGTTATGCAAATGTGCGAAGCGGTATATTTATTTTTAGAGGAGCTGGACGTTCCGAAAAAACTAGAAGAATTACGTGTTCGTGCAGAAGAAAATGGAGATTTCTTATTTGCGACAGACCATGAGCAAGTATGGGAAGAAGTGATGAATCTTCTTGATACGTTCGTTGAGATGCTTGGCGAAGAGAAGATGTCCCTTTCAATGTTTACGGAGGTTATGTCGACAGGTCTTGAGGCACTTCAATTTGCGAACATTCCGCCGTCACTAGATCAAGTGTTAGTTGCTAACATTGATCATTCTAGATTATCAGATATTAAAGCGACGTTCATTATTGGAGTAAATGAAGGAGTGATTCCAGCAGCGCCTATGGATGAAGGGATGCTTTCTGATGAGGAAAGAAATGTTCTCACCGCTGCAGGTATCGAATTAGCACCAACGACGAGACAAACTTTATTAGAAGAACAGTTCGTTATGTATCAAATGGTGACGAGAGCATCTGAGAAGTTATACATTTCCTGTCCGCTTGCGGATGAAGAAGGAAAGACATTACTTGCTTCTAGTTTTATTAAAAAAATAAAAAGAATGTTCCCTGATGTGAAAGAATCGTTTATTACGAATGATGTAAATGACTTATCGCGTTCGGAACAAATCTCATATGTAGCAACGCCAGAAGTAACGTTGTCTTATGTCATGCAGCAACTGCAAACGTGGAAGCGATACGGATTTGAAGGGAATTTAGACTTTTGGTGGGACGTATATAACTTCTACGTTACTTCAGATGAATGGAAGCAAAAAAGTAGCCGTGTGTTATCAAGTTTATTCTACCGAAATCGTGCACAGAAACTAAGTACAGATGTAAGTAGGGATTTATATGGAGATACAATTAAGGGAAGCGTTTCTCGTATGGAACTATTTAATCGCTGTGCGTACGCTCATTTTGCTCAGCACGGTTTATCGCTAAGAGAGCGTGATATTTTCAAACTTGATGCGCCAGATATCGGTGAATTATTCCATGCAGCGCTGAAGAGAATTGCAGACAAGCTATTACGTGAAAATCGGACTTGGGCGGATTTATCAATAAAAGAGTGTGAACACCTTTCTGCTTTAGTAATAGAAGAAATTGCACCGTTATTACAAAGACAAATTTTATTAAGTTCGAACCGTCATTTCTATTTAAAGCAAAAACTACAACAAATCATTTTCCGTACGTCACTTATTCTTCGTGAACATGCGAAGTCGAGTGGATTTGTACCAGTTGATTTAGAAGTACCGTTCGGTATGGGCGGGACTGGATCTCTTCCGCCAATGGAATTTGCGTTGCCAAATGGTGTGAAGATGGAAGTAGTTGGCCGTATTGACCGTGTTGATAAGGCGGAAGATGAGAGTGGTACGTTCCTTCGTATTATTGATTATAAATCAAGTTCGAAAGCGTTAGATTTAACAGAAGTGTATTACGGACTCGCACTTCAAATGTTAACGTATTTAGATGTTGTTACTTCAAATGCACATACGTGGATGAAAAAGGGCAGTACTGCATCACCGGCGGGTGTATTGTATTTCCATATTCATAACCCGATTGTTGAGATGAAAGGCGATGCATCTGAAGAAGAAATTGAGAAAGAAATTTTAAAGAAATTTAAAATGAAAGGTCTCGTACTAGGAGATGCTGACGTTGTGCGTTTAATGGATAATAAACTTTCAACAGGAAGCTCTGATATTATTTCTGCTGGTCTGAAAAAAGATGGTAGTTTTAGTGCGCGTTCTAGCATTGCAAGTGAACAAGAGTTTAACGTACTTCAAAAATATGTACACCACTCGTTTGAAAATATCGGAAAAGACATTATAGAAGGTGTTATCGATATTGCTCCTTACAAAAAGGGGAATAAAGCGGCATGTACGTTCTGTAACTTCAAATCTGTTTGTCAATTTGATGAATCACTTGAAGATAACCAATTCCGTACGTTAAAAGATATGAAAGATAGCGAAGCGATGGAGAAAATTAGAGAGGAGGTTGGCGGAGAATGATAGAAAATTGGCCTCAGAAACCAGAAGGTAGTCAATGGACAGATGACCAGTGGAAAGCGGTTGTAGCGAACGGACGTGATATTTTAGTCGCAGCGGCAGCTGGATCAGGGAAAACAGCGGTATTAGTTGAACGTATTATTAAAAAGATTATAAGTGAGGAAAATCCAGTCGATGTCGACCGCCTGCTCGTTGTAACATTTACGAATGCAGCAGCGCAAGAAATGAAAAATCGAATTGGGGAAGCGTTAGAAAAAGTATTAATTGATGGGCCAGGTTCACAGCATATAAGAAAGCAGCTTAGCTTATTAAATAAAGCTTCCATTTCAACAATTCATTCATTTTGTTTACAAGTTATTAGAGGATATTATTACATGCTTGATGTCGATCCTCGTTTTCGTATTGCGAACCAAACAGAAAATGAGTTATTAAAAGAAGAAGTGCTAGATGACATATTAGAAGAAGAATATGGAATCGAAGATAATAGTATTTTCTTTGAACTAGTTGATCGTTATACGAGTGACCGTAGTGACGATGACTTACAACGAATGATTTTAGCGCTTCATACAGAATCAAGAGCGCATCCAAACCCGGAGAAGTGGCTTGATAAATTAGTAGAAGCATACGACGTTGAAGGAAAGACGATTGAAGATTTAGTGTACGCTTCTTACTTATTAGAAGATGTGAAGTTTCAGCTTGAAACAGCGGAAAAGCATATTCGTAAGGCGACTGAACTCGCAATGCTTCCTGATGGTCCAGCGCCTCGCGTTGAAACTTTACAAGCAGATTTAGCTTTACTTGGAACGTTATCCTCAGCAGCGCGTGGATCGTGGACAAGCGTTTATGAAGCGATGCAAAATGTATCGTGGCAAACGTTAAAGCGTATTAAAAAAAGTGATTACAACGAAGATGTTGTAAAACAAGTAGATTCTCTTCGTAATAAAGCGAAAGATGAAGTGAAGAAATTACAAGAAGAGCTATTTAGCCGCAGACCCGAAAGTTTCTTACGAGATTTTCAAGATATGCATCCTGTATTAGAAAAACTCGTGAAGCTTGTAAAAGTATTTACAGAGCGTTTCCAAGCGATTAAGCGAGATAAAGGAATGGTCGATTTCACAGATTTAGAGCATTTCTGTTTGCAAATTTTAAGCGAGCAAAGTGAAGGCGGTGAAATGAAGCCGTCAGCAGTAGCACTTCAATATCGTAATAAATTTGCTGAAGTACTAGTTGATGAATATCAAGATACGAACTTCGTACAGGAATCAATTATTAAATTCGTAACGAAAGATTCTGAGAGTGAAGGAAACTTGTTCATGGTTGGTGACGTAAAACAGTCGATTTACCGTTTCCGACTAGCAGAGCCTGGTTTATTCTTAGGAAAATATAAACGTTTCACACAAGAAGGATCGGGCGGCGGAATGAAGATTGACTTAGCGAAAAACTTCCGTAGCCGTCATGAAGTGCTAGCAGGTACGAACTTTATTTTCCAACAAATTATGGGCGAAGAAGTCGGCGAAATCGATTATGATGCTGACGCTGAATTAAAGCTAGGTGCTAGCTATCCAGAAGGTGAAGATGTAGCGGCAGAGCTATTATGTATTCAGCAAACTGAGGAAGAAGTGCAAGACGGTGAAGAAGGTGCCGAAGTAGAAAAAGCGCAGCTTGAAGCTCGTCTTATGGCGCAGCGTATTAAAGCAATGGTCGATTCAGGCTATGAAGTGTATGATCGTAAAACTGATAGTATGCGCCCAGTGCAATATCGTGATTTCGTTATTTTACTTCGCTCCATGCCATGGGCGCCGCAAATTATGGAAGAGTTAAAACTACAAGGAATTCCGGTATATGCTGACCTTGCGACTGGTTACTTTGAAGCGACAGAAGTAAATATTATGATGAACGTATTCCGCGTCATTGATAACCCGATGCAAGATATTCCGCTTGCAGCTGTACTTCGTTCACCGATCGTTGGACTAAATGACGAAGAACTTGCGACGCTTCGTGCTCATGGAAAGAAAGGCTCGTTTTATGAAGTGATGAGCTCATTCTTAAAGGGAGCGCCGCTTGAAGAAGAACAAGAATTGCATGATAAATTAGAGTGGTTTTATAACTTACTGCAAGGGTGGCGTGAATTTGCGCGACAACAATCACTTTCCGATTTAATTTGGAAAGTGTACGGTGAGACAGGCTATTACGACTTTGTCGGCGGTTTACCAGCCGGAAAGCAAAGGCAGGCAAACTTACGCGTACTATATGATCGTGCAAGACAATATGAAGCAACATCGTTTAGAGGATTATTCCGCTTCTTACGTTTTATTGAGCGTATTTTAGAACGCGGAGATGATATGGGAACGGCGAGAGCTCTTGGAGAACAAGAAGATGTTGTTCGCATTATGACGATTCATAAAAGTAAAGGGCTAGAGTTCCCAGTCGTATTTGTAGCTGGACTTGGTCGCCGTTTTAATACACAAGATTTAATGAAGCGTTTCTTACTTCATAAAGATTTCGGTTTCGGTTCACAATTTATCGATCCTCGTAAACGAATTAAATATACGACATTATCGCAACTAGCGATTAAGCGTAAAATGAAGATGGAATTAATTGCGGAAGAAATGCGCGTACTATACGTAGCATTAACACGTGCAAAAGAGAAGTTGATTTTAATTGGAACAGTTAAAGATGCAAATAAAGAAATGGAAAAATGGCTCGATGCAAGAGAGCATAGTGAATGGTTATTACCAGACCATATTCGTGCCGGAGCGTCTTGCTACTTAGACTGGATTGCACCTTCCTTATATAGACACCGTGATAGTGAAATGCTTCTTGAATTAGGACAAGGAAATATTCCAGGCGAAATTTATGAATATAGTGCTAGCTGGAAAGTAGAAGTTGTTGAAGGAAAAGATTTACTTGCACCAGAACCAGTTCAAGAAGAGAAACAAGAGTTATTAGAAGCGCTTCGTGATAAAAAAGCTGTTCCGTTAGAAAGTGAACGGAAAGAAGAAGTGTACGACAGATTGATGTGGGAATACGGGTATGCGGACGCGACATCTCACCGTGCGAAGCAGTCTGTTACAGAAATAAAGAGAAATTATCAATCTGAAGAAGGTAGCGATAACGCCTTTATTAAAAAAATTCGTGCACCAATTAAAACACGTCCGCGCTTTATGGAGAAAAAAGGGCTAACATACGCAGAGCGAGGGACAGCAGTCCATGCCGTTATGCAGCATGTAGATTTGAAGAAACCAATTACGATTGAAGTTCTTCAAGAACAAATTGCAAGAATGGTAAATAAAGAACTATTAACATTTGAACAAGCTGAAGAAATAGCGATTGAAAAGGTAATTTCATTCTTTGACAGTGACTTAGGTAAAAGGGTATTAGCAGCAAAAAGTGTTGAGCGCGAAGTACCATTTACGATGATGCTTTCAGCAGAAGAAGCGTATCAAGATTGGCAAGGGAAGAAAGGCGAATCAATACTTGTCCAAGGGGTTATCGACTGCATGATCGAAGAGGAAGACGGAATTACTTTAATCGACTTTAAAACAGATACGATTGAAGGAAAGTTCCCAGGCGGATTTGATCAAGCGAAACCAATTTTAGAAGACCGATACAAAGTACAGCTTTCACTATATGCAAAAGCACTCGAGAAAAGCTTAAAACATCCTGTGAAAGAGAAATGTTTATATTTCTTTGATGGAAATCATGTTGTAAATATTGACGAATAGAGCTTAGAAAGGGGTTATGGATTATGGCGACGTTAAGAACTTGTGATCAAGGACACGAGTACTACAAAAGTAGCGATTGTCCAACTTGCCCAACCTGTGAGAAAGAGAGAAAGCCAAAAGAAGGCTTTCTTTCTCTTCTTTCAGCACCAGCAAGGCGAGCGTTAGAGCACCATGGAATAACGACTGAAGCAGAACTTTCAAAGTATAGTGAAAAAGAAATTTTGAAACTGCACGGTATAGGACCAGCATCTTTACCTAAATTGAGAGCGGCTTTAGAAGATAATGGATTATCATTTAAATAAAAAAACTAATCATTAGCGGGGAGTAGCATCTTCATTAATGATTAGTTTTTATAATCGGTATTAATTAGCTAGATAAACGCGTATAACGAAATCCCATTTTGAAAATCTTAAATCGATGGACAAAACGCTTTAACAGATGAATTTATGAAGTGTAGAGAACTTGATAAAGAATATAAGTGAATTGATTATAATAGTAAGGAAGGAAGTGCAACACGATGGATTTTGAAACAGTAATGCAAGAGCTTGAAACTCTCGGCAAGGAACGAACTAAAAAAATATACATATCCAATGGTGCAAAGGAGCCACTTTTTGGAGTAGCTACAGGTGCTATGAAACCAATCGCGAAGAAAATAAAAATCAATCAAAGTTTAGCTGAAGAGCTTTATGCTACAGGTAACTATGATGCGATGTACTTTGCAGGCATTATTGCAGATCCAAAAACTATGAACGAATCGGATTTTGATCGTTGGATGGATGGGGCGTACTTTTATATGCTGTCCGATTATGTGGTAGCAGTAACTTTATCAGAGTCAGAGTTTGCACAAGACGTTGCTGATAAATGGATTGCAAGTGGTGACGAACTAAGAATGTCAGCGGGATGGAGTTGCTACTGCTGGCTTTTAGGGAATCGAAAAGACCATGAATTTTCCGAAAGTAAGATTACCAATATGCTAGAAGTTGTGAAAAATACAATTCACGATGCGCCAGAACGAACGAAATCCGCTATGAATAATTTTCTAAACACCGTGGGGATTTCATATGTGCCGCTACATGAAAAGGCAGTTGAAACCGCAAAGGAAGTAGGCATAGTAGAACTAAAACGGGACAACAAGAAAAGCAGTTTTCTAAACGCTTACGAAAGTATTCATAAAGGACTTGATAGAGGAAGACTGGGGTTCAAACGTAAATATGTAAGGTGTTAAAAAACAGAAGGAAAAGCATTAGCTCTATACAAGAAGAGCTAATGCTTTTTTTACGCTGTTCCAATTTGATCTTGGTCTGCAACGTCCGAATCAAATGTATTTGTTGCGCTAACGCCGCTAAAAGTGTTGACGACAAATCCGACATTGGAAGCTCCAGAGCCGTTATAAGCTTTCGTATTTTCTTTCGGAGACACGTTATAAAAATCTCCTAAGTTGAAAGAGCCGTTACTGTTTTGAACGACAAGATTTCCTACAACCGAAGGCATACCATCCACCTACTTTACTAAGCTTTTTAATTACTATATGAATTATTTAGAGGAAGGTTCATCAGTAATAAATTGGCGGATTTGTAGCGTGCGAGAATTATTAAAAACATAGTCAACATTGCCGATTTGGAAGCACGCGGAATTTAAAAGTGTTCGTAAGTGAACGTCATCTACTTCAATGAAAGGGCACTCATTTACAATATTCATTTTTACATCTGTCGTTCGCTTCGGAATTGTAATGTACTCATCTGTAAAGATTTCAAACGCATCAAAACGACCTTCACCTTTTATATAACAAGGGATTTCTCGATGAACGATAAGTGCTCTATTTTTTAATTCTATTTGATTAGAATCCCCGGCCTGGAAGACAGCTGCAACCCCCATAGAAACGATAGAAACATTTTGTACAATTGAAGTATGACGGAGCATAATTTTTCCTCTCCTCAACCTGGAGTCGGAGGGACATCTGTTACTAATGGTACAAATGGTCCCTCTGTAACAGATTCGAATGGCGTATCAAGAATAGAAGAAAGGATGAGAAGGTTTGCATCTCCAATTAAAAATAATGCGGAAGAAGAAACCCCGTTCATTTTAATCTGGCCTACTTTTAACTCGCGGTTTACAACATTTAAATTCATACATACTCACTCCTTTCGGAAATTGCCCGGTATGTGTTGAATAAAGGAAAGGAACGCCTTGTCAATATCTTGTTTCATCGCTTGAATAATGATGTCTCGTAAATAATCGGGATCTGTGGAAATACCCTCATACGATTGAACTTGTGATAAATAATATGGAAGTCTATGTTCCATCTGTTTTTTTATGTCATCCACCATCATTTGTCGATACATCTCATCAAGCGGCGTTCTCTCTTCTTGTTCAAAATGGAGAATTCGACTATACGCTTCTTCATCTAAATAGCGATGCATTTCTTGGAGGATACCTTGATAAAAGTCTGGATTTGTTTCTGTTTCAGGATTTACTTTTAATGTTTCTGTATCCACTTGAAAATCTTCAATTTGTTGCCCTTTTGTTGAAAATGGATTCAAGCCAATATTTAAAGTGCCGTTTAAATTTTCTACTTTTAATTGATCGAATTTATATTCCACTTTTCCTATAGAAGAGGAGGGACGACTTTTTAACTCATTAAGCTCTTCTTGTAGTAGGCGAACTTGCTCTTCAAGGTTTAGAATAGTTTGCTGCTGTATTTGGAGAGCTTGTTGAAGTTGGTGTAGGTAAGTATATATATCTTGATTCATTTGTGAAACCTCCTTTTCAATAGGGAGGGGAAATATATTCCTGCTATATATTTATGACAAGGATACCTTAAGAAGAACTAGTTGATGGTTTGATGGAAATAATTTGTCCTTTCGCATGTAAAGGGCGAAGCGGTTCTGTAAATCCGCCAGAATTTGAGAATTTAGAAAGAGCCTTAATACTACCTGCAGTTCCAATTTGAAAAACGGAAGAGGTCGTAATGCTATCGATTTTAATGCTGTTAATGATGATACTTTGGTTCACATAAAAATTCAATGCAATCGCCCCCTTTAGTTCGAACCAATTATTGCTTGATCAATTACATCTGAATCATTGACGGTCGTTGAGCTTTGATAATTGTAGACAGAGACGTTATCCCCAACATTAAATGAACCGGCTCCCGCAAAAGCGCGTGAATAACTAATAGGCCTAATCGCAAATACATCTCCAATATGAAAAATACCACTTGATCCAATGTTAACGATACGAATATGTCCGACCATAGCTGGCATACAAAACACCTTTCGTTTTTAAAATTTTCTTTTCTACTATTGTATGGGCGTTTTCAATAAAATGTGTATTTTTTCGAAATAAAAGAAACACATACGTTATTGCGTATGTGTTTCGAACATTTGAGTATGTGTGCAATCTGTATGTATAGGCCAAACAACATTTAAGAGCCTGTCCAATTCCTGGCTACAATCTACTGTTTTTTGAGAAGTCATTCCGTAGCGTTCAGCAAAATAGATCATTTTTTCGCGTTTTTTTTCGATAGCTTGCTCAAACATTGAAATCGGCTCCATCTCTCAATAAATTTTATGTATATATGTAGTACATATTATACAAAAATCCCATAAAAAAGAAACATCTTCGCTAAAAAAAGTATAATTTCTACATTTTATGTCAAATAACGGATGAGGAACAAATGTAAGAATGGTTGAATATTGTAAAAATTAGCGTGTGTAAGAAGGTTTTTTTCTTAAGGATGCGAATACAATTATAGGGTATGAGTTTTAGGATGGAGAGTGGAAATGTTGCGTTTTGTAACGGCGAAGAAAGAAGAAAAAGTATTTGTAGGTATTGTGGATGAAGAGGAAGAAAAGGTATTACATTTAAGAGAAGCGCAAAGACAAAAAGGGGAAAAGGTTACTATCCCAATTACCATGTTAGAGTGTATTGAAAGAGGAAGCGAATGTCTTGAGAAAGTGTACGATATTGTAAATTGGGCGAAGGAAAATGCGGGATCGGCGTATTATCCGTTAGCAGAGGTGAAAATATTAGCACCGATTCCAAGGCCGAGAAAAAATATTCTTTGTGTTGGAAAGAACTATCGTGAGCATGCGGTAGAAATGGGCGGAGTAGAGTCTATCCCTGAAAATATAATGATTTTTACAAAGGCGCCAACAACAGTGATTGGAATTGATGAGCAAATTAATGGTCACCCTCACGCGACGAATGAACTTGATTACGAAGGTGAACTAGCAATCGTTATCGGTAAGCGAGGGAAACAAATAAAAATAGAAAAAGCTCTTGATCATGTTTTTGGATATACAGTTATAAATGATGTAACTGCTCGGGATATTCAAAGGAAACATAAACAATTTTTCCTAGGGAAAAGTTTCGATACATTTTGTCCGATGGGACCGTATTTAATTCATAAATCGATGGTTAGAACGCCGAATGCATTACACATTGAAACAGTGGTAAATGGAGAAGTAAGGCAAACTTCAAATACGAGAGAAATGATTTTTTCAGTAGAAGAAATTATTTCAACTATAAGTAAAGGCATGACATTAGAGCCAGGAGATATCATTGCAACAGGGACACCAGCTGGTGTTGGTAAAGGTTTTACACCACCGAAGTTTTTACATGCTGGTGATGAAGTTGTTATTACAGTAGAGGGAATTGGTACGTTAAGAAATATAGTGAAATGAAAAAAGAGCTATCTTGTGAAAAGATAGCTCTTTTCTATGGGCGTGGATTAACGGAGTAATCTATGATGGCGAAAATATACAATCCGATTAATGCTAAAGTACAAATTCCAATTAGCATAACTGCAAGTGCGCTTCTCTCACGGCCAAAACCGATAATTGTAAGGAAAACAGCAGCCCAAAATGATGTTTTGAGTAGTGTGAATGTATTAGGAGTTGAATAATGACTGAGTAAAGTTGTAGATAATATGAAGCCGATGAATGTCATAGAAATAAAAATTGTAGCTAAATTGTTAATGTGTTTACCGTATTTCAATAGCATACAGTTACCCCCTTTTTAACAAAAACAGAATATTCAATTTTATTTTACGATAAACTACTAAAAAAAGAAAGAGGTTGTCCTATATTTAGGACAACCTCACTATGATTAAGATAGTACAGCTTTAATTTTTTGGAACGCCCACTCTAAATCTTCTTCAGAGATTACTAGAGGTGGTGCAATACGAATTACGTTTTCGTGTGTTTCTTTACATAATAGCCCAGCTGCTTTTAGTTGTTCACAGTAAGGACGAGCTGGCTCGTTTAATTCGATACCGATGAATAAACCTTTACCGCGAATGTCAGTAATCATTGGGTTATCAATTTCTTTTAATTGCCCAACTAGTTTTTCTCCTAATTGAAGAGAACGCTCTGTTAATTTTTCTTCTTCTAATACTTCAAGAGCTGCAATAGAAACAGCACATGCAAGTGGGTTACCACCGAATGTAGAACCGTGAGAACCTGGCTCGAATACACCTAAAATGTCGCTGTTTGCTGCAACACAAGAGATTGGGAATACGCCGCCGCCAAGTGCTTTACCAAGTATGTACATGTCAGGAGTTACATTGTCCCAGTCGCAAGCAAATACTTTACCCGTACGGCCTAAGCCTGTTTGGATTTCATCTGCTACGAATAAAACGTTTTCTTTTTTACATACTTCAAAAGCTTCTTGTAAGAAACCAGCTGGTGGAATGTTAATTCCTGCTTCACCTTGGATTGGCTCTAAAATGAATGCAGCTGTATTTGGTGTAATCGCAGCTTTTAACGCTTCTAAATCACCATAAGGAATTACAATAATGCCAGGAAGCATTGGACCGAAGCCGCGCTTGTACTCTTCGTTTGATGACATAGAAACAGCACCCATTGTACGTCCGTGGAAGTTATCTTCACAAACGATGATTTCTGCACGGTTTGCTTCTACCTTTTTCACATCATAAGCCCAGCGACGAGCTGTTTTAATTGCAGTTTCAACAGCCTCTGCGCCTGTATTCATAGGAAGTACCATATTTTTATTTGTTAGTTTCGCAACTTTTTCGTACCAAGGACCTAATTGATCGCTATGGAAAGCACGAGAAGTTAACGTCACTCGATTAGCTTGGTCAATTAAAGCGTTAATGATTTTTGGATGACGATGACCTTGGTTTACTGCAGAATATGCACTTAATAAGTCCATATAGCGGTTTCCTTCAGGATCTTCTACCCAAACGCCTTCTGCTTTAGAAATAACGATTGGAAGTGGATGGTAGTTATTTGCCCCGTATGTGTCTGTAAGTTCGATAATATCCTTAGTTTGAATCATGATTGTTCCCCCTTTTGTTATTACAAGAAGTTTGTAAATACTCTAAATATTATAGCATTTAAATATAAAAAAGCGAAACATTTCCTGAAAATATATGAACATGTTATCATATAGAGTGAAAAAGTGTGAAAAAGAGGAGGCAGGGATACGATGGTACATATGCATATTACAGCATGGGCGTTAGGATTAATTTTATTCTTCGTTGCGTATTCACTTTATTCAGCAGGAAGAAAAGGTAAAGGTGTACATATGGGGCTTCGCCTTATGTATATCATCATTATTGTGACAGGTTTCATGTTGTACATGAGTATTGTGAAGACGGCAACAGGTAGCATGCACATGTGGTACGGCATGAAAATGCTAGCTGGTATATTAGTAATCGCTGGAATGGAAATGGTTCTTGTGAAAATGAGCAAAAACAAACCAACAGGGGCGGTTTGGGGCTTATTTATTGTCGCGCTAGTAGCGGTATTATACTTAGGACTAAAATTACCGCTTGGCTGGTACGTATTCAAATAAAAATAAAACCACCTTATGATCTCAAATATTTGGGAGATAAGGTGGTTTTTATTTTATGTCGCATCAATATGCAACTCTTCTCCGTTTACTTTCGTAAATCGCAAAATATTTTTATTAGAGGAAGAGTGGCGTACAAAATGATGCTGCAATGTACAAATCATTTCGTCGTTATCGAATAAAAGAATATTTACTCCTTCGCATGCTTCCTCTTTTGGCAAGAAGGATAAATAATTATGACAATACATGCAATCATATAAAGAGTAATTAAGTGATTGCAATGATTCGGTTAATAATGTAAAGACAGAGTCAGGTAATTCCTCAAGCCATTCATTATAGCTAAGAAGTAATTTTTTTCGAATTCGTATCATTTCCCCGTTTTGGAGAGAATGTTGTTCATTTGCAATTTGTAATATGTCTTGTTCATAAAAACGAGCTGGTAGCCAATTGTTGTTATATAAAATTTCAAAACCATCTTCAGCAATATCTTCTAATAGAAAAGCCTCATCATTTTCATCATCAAAGAATACCCATTCTTTGTTTATATATTCTACATTACCGACTGTATGAGCGCGCGGTTGGTTATACAAAATGTGTTTGCGTTGTATCATAGTTCATTTCTCCTTTTATAGAAATAGTTATTCTTGTTATGGACAGTTCGTACGTTCTTTATAACTAGACACACCTAAAGATAGATGGGCATACAATAAAACACGCTTTACACTGTGAAACTGCTATTCCATATGTGGATAGTTAGTTATCGTCAAGTTTGTTGTTTTTATGTATCCGCACTCATAGGGTGGGGATTACTGCACGTTCAGAAACAGATATTAGATTAGGAAGGATGATTCTTATGTGCGGGATTACAGGATGGGTGGATTATAAACGCTCATTAGAAGGGGAAAGGGACATCGTGAAGAAGATGGCGGAAACGCTAGCGAAACGCGGTCCAGATGATAATAAAGTTTGGATTAAAGGGAACGTCGCATTTGGGCATAAACGGTTAATCGTTGTAGATCCTGAAGGTGGTAAACAACCCATGACTTGTTTAAAAGACGAAACGAGTTATGCGATTTGCTATAACGGAGAGCTCTACAATACAGAAGATATTCGCAAAGAGTTATTAAGAAGAGGTTATACATTTAAAGGGCATTCCGATACAGAAGTACTATTGGCATCTTATATTGAATGGAAAGAAGAATGTGTCGATCATTTAAACGGTATATATGCGTTTGCAGTATGGGATGAGAAAAATGAACGAGTCTTTATTGCCAGAGATAGATTAGGTGTAAAACCGCTTTTTTATAAATATGATAGCGGACGATTATTATTTGGTTCAGAGTTAAAAGCGATACTAGCGCATCCAGATGTGAAGGCGGAAGTAACGTTAGAAGGGTTGTCAGAAATATTTGGCCTCGGACCATCTAGAACGCCTGGTCACGGTATATATGCTGGTATTCAAGAACTGCGTCCGGGTCATGCAATGACGTTCTCAAAAGACGGTTTATGCATATGGAGATATTGGAATGTAGAAAGTAAAAAACATGAAGATTCATTTGAAGAAACAGTAGAGAAAACTCGTTTTTTATTACAAGATGCGATTACGAGACAATTAGTTTCTGACGTACCACTATGCACTTTTTTATCAGGAGGTGTAGATTCAAGTGCTATAACAGCAATTGCCGCGAAAGAGTATGAAAGATCAGGGAAAGGTCAATTGCACACGTATTCTGTTGACTATGAAGATAACGACAAATATTTTAAAGCGAATGCGTTTCAGCCGAATTCAGATGCACCATTTATTAATTTAATGACAGAGACATTTCAAACAATTCATCATCGCTGCGTCATTTCTAATGAACAACTAGCACAGTATTTAACAGAAGCAGTACTCGTTCGCGATTTGCCTGGTATGGCAGATATTGATTCTTCATTATTATGGTTTTGCCGTGAAATAAAACAAGATTTTGTCGTCGGTTTATCTGGAGAATGTGCAGATGAAATATTCGGAGGTTATCCGTGGTTTTATAGAGAAGATGATTTACAATCAAGTGCATTTCCATGGATGCGTTCTACAGAAGCGCGTGAACAACTTCTGAAGAAAGAATGGAGAAATAAATTAAATTTACAACAATATGTACAACAACGCTATGAAGAATCCATTCAAGAAGTTCCTATTTTAGAGGGAGAAAGCCCATTAGAAGCGAAGAGACGACAATTATTTTATTTAAACATGGTATGGTTTATGACAACATTATTAGACAGAAAAGACCGTATGAGTATGGGGGCAAGCTTAGAAGTACGCGTTCCATTTGCGGACCACCGACTTGTCGAATATGCGTGGAATATTCCTTGGGAAATGAAAATGTATAAAAACCGCGAAAAAGGTCTATTGCGTAAGGCGTTAGAAGGATTACTTCCAAATGATATATTATATAGAAAGAAAAGTCCGTATCCGAAAACGCATAATCCGCACTATACGAAAGCAGTAACAGTATGGCTCCAAGATTTATTAACGGATAAAGGCTCAATTTTGCATGAATTGTTCGATAAGGAGCAATTGAGCGGATTGATCGAGTCTGGCGGCAGTGCATTTCAAAAACCATGGTTTGGTCAATTAATGACTGGGCCGCAGCTTTTAGCTCATTTAGCGCAAATTCATGTTTGGTTTAAAGAGTATGGGGTAAATATTAAGGAATAGGGAAAGAGCGGCTTATATTTATGTGAGCCGCTCTTTTTCTTAAATAAATTGTCATATAAAATTCGAAATCATATTAGAAATAATACTTATTTAGAATTATTATTTTGACGTACTTATTATTGCTTGTTATAATTGGAAACAAATGTTCTTGAAAAAGATTCTCATTTCCAAAATTGAGGTGCTATATAGATGACGAAGAAGAAAATAGGTTTGCTTGTAATGGCATATGGAACACCGGAGTCATTAGATGATGTAGAAGCTTATTATACTCACATTCGTCATGGGCTTAAGCCATCTCTGAAGAAGCGTTCCAAAATTTAATCGGACGGTATAAAGCAATTAGTGGAATTTCACCGCTTGGGAAAATAATGAAAGAGCAGGCGCATAAATTAACAGATTCAATGAATAAAATGTTTACAGAGTATGAATTTGTTTGTTACTTAGGTTTAAAACACATTGCTCGATTTAGAAGTTTTATATGACACCGATTATGAATGTAAAGTTGTAACTGATGAATTAAATGCCGCATATTTTAGACTAAATATGCCCAATTCACAATCTGTATTTATTGATTGTTTAGCTGAAATTGTTTCCAAAAAAATGAAGGAAATAGTTGACAAGGATTTAATTTTGAATAATAATTAGTTTATAATAATTTTAAATAAATAATAATTACTATGAAAGAAAGAGGAGGATCCCCTTGATGAATCCAAATAATCGCTTAACAACAAACCAAGGTGCTCCAGTTGGAGATAACCAAAACTCTCGTACAGCTGGTCGCCGTGGACCGGTATTGTTAGAAGACTATCATTTAGTAGAAAAACTTGCTCACTTTGATCGTGAACGTATTCCTGAGCGTGTTGTGCATGCACGTGGTGCAGGTGCTCACGGCGTATTCGTAACGAAAAACAGCATGAAGCAATATACGAAAGCAGCGTTTTTACAAAATGAAGGAACTGAAACACCTGTATTCGTTCGTTTCTCAACGGTTATTCATGGTCAAGGTTCTCCAGAGACAGCTCGTGATCCGCGTGGGTTCGCTGTTAAATTCTATACAGAAGAAGGAAACTACGATATCGTAGGTAACCATTTACCAGTTTTCTTCATTCGTGACGCAATTAAATTCCCTGACATGGTGCATTCTTTAAAGCCAGCACCTGATACAAATGTTCAAACGCCAGATCGTTACTGGGATTTCATGACGTTAACTCCAGAATCTACACATATGATGACATGGGTATTTTCTGATTATGGTACACCGGCAAACTACCGTGAAATGGAAGGTTTCGGCGTACATTCATTTAAATGGATTAATGCAGAAGGTAAAATCGTTTACATTAAATATCATTGGAAGCCACAGCAAGGTGTGCGTAACTTAAGTGCAAAAGAAGTCGAGCAAGTGCAAGGTAAAGACTTCAATCATGCAACTCGTGATTTATTCGATGCAATCGAAAAAGGAAACTATCCGAAATGGGATTTACACGTACAAGTAATGCAACTAGATGAAACGGACTCTTTAGATTTCGATCCACTAGATCCGACGAAAGTATGGCCGGAAGATCGCTTCCCATTAATTGAAGTAGGGACAATGACGTTAAATCGTAACCCGAAAAACTTCTTTGCGGAAGTAGAACAAGCGGCGTTTACTCCAAGTGCAACTGTAAATGGTATTGAACCATCTGAAGATAAATTATTACAAGGTCGTTTATTCTCTTACCCAGATACGCAGCGTTATCGCCTTGGTGCAAACTATTTACAAATTCCTGTAAACTGCCCATACGCAGCTGTTCGTAATCAACAACGTGATGGTGCGATGCAAGTGGATCAAAACCCATCTACAATAAACTACGAACCGAGCCGTCATACTGAAAATCCAGTTGAGGATCCAGCTTACCGCGATTCAACTATGAAAGTAGAAGGCTACGTATCTCGTGAAAAAATTGAAAAACCAAATGACTTCAAACAAGCGGGTGAGCGTTACCGTTCATTCTCTAAAGAAGAGCAAGATAACTTAATTGCGAACTTAACAAACGACTTAAAAGGCGTAAATGAGCAAACGAAATTACTAGCTATTTGCAACTTCTTCCGCGCAGATCATGACTACGGAATGCGTTTAGCAGGGGCGTTAAATGTTGATATTACGCAATATGTAGGGAATGCTCCGAAATAAATAGGAAAGGACGACTGTTAAACGGTCGTCTTTTTTGTGTAAAATCATGCAGGGTATTTTGCGTTTTAGCTATGTCGGAATTCGTCGGTAAATCGATATATTGAAAGAAACGATCGATATATTTATGGGAATACAGGGTGGGGTATGCTAATCAGTGCGATAAAAGAGATGCAATCTACTATTAATAGATTGCATCTCTTTTTTAATTTACTCGCTCAGTATACTCATAAGCTTTCTCCCCATGCATCGAAATATCAAGCCCCATTTGTTCTTCGTGCTCATCGACGCGAACAGGAAGGAAGAAGTTAATAGCCTTAATAATGGCGTACGTCATTATGATTGTGAATGCATATGTTGCTCCGATTGCTACAAGTTGTTTGAAAAGGAGAGTGGCGTTTCCGTAAAATAATCCGTTAGCACCATCGCTATTTATAGTAGTAGTAGCAAATAGTCCAGTTGCAATACCGCCCCAAGTTCCTCCAATGCCGTGGCATCCAAATGCATCGAGTGTATCGTCGTATCCGAATTTGTTTTTTAAGAAGAAGACAGCTCCGAAGCATAATATACCGCCGATTGCTCCGATAAGAAGAGCGGAGAAAGGTGTAACGAATCCACAAGCCGGCGTAATTGCGACTAAACCAGAAACAACCCCGGAAGCAGCTCCCATCGCAGTCGGTTTTGATTGGAAGAACCATTCAGAAAGCATCCAAGTTAGAGCTGAGGCAGCGGCGGCTATATTTGTATTAATAAATGCAGTTAAAGCTACGTCATTTAAAGATAATGCACTACCGACGTTGAAACCGAACCAGCCGAACCAGAGTAAGCCTGCGCCTAACATTGTAAATGGTAAATGATGAGGGGAGGTACCGCTTATGTTTTTTCGTTTTCCAAGGAAAATAGCTAATACAAGACCAGCAACGCCAGATGTGATATGAACGACATTACCACCAGCGAAGTCTAACGCGCCGAGTTCTCTCAGCCATCCGCCAACGCCCCATACCCAATGAGCGACAGGATTGTAAACGATTGTTGTCCAAAGAAGGATAAAAATAAGAAAGGCAGAAAATCGCATTCTTTCGGCGAATGCCCCTGAAATTAAAGCGGGAGTTAAAATAGCGAACATGAGTTGGAACATCATAAATAAATTGTGAGGAATAGTAGATGAGTAGTCTGGGTTTGGTGCGTAGGTAACTCCGTTTAGACCGAACCAATCGAGATTGCCGATAAGTCCGTGCCAATCTGGCCCGAATGATAAAGAATAACCGATAACAATCCATTGAATCGAAACGATAGCCATTGCGCTATAACTGTGCATTGTCGTGCTGAGTACGTTTTTACTGCGAACCATACCCCCATAAAAAAGTGCCAATCCAGGTGTCATCAACATGACCATTACTGTCGTTACAAAAATAAAAACTGTATCTCCCGTATTCATTCTCTCTCCTCCTATGATGTTAGAAAAAATAACATCTATATGTTATGTTTCATATCATATTCGAAATAAAAAGAAAAATCAACTAAAAATTCAGAAAACTTTTTAGTTGATGTTAGAAAACCTAACATGATGTATTTTTGGGTGATAAAATCAACGTATGCGATTTGCTTTAAAAATTGGTATAATATTCTTACAATTGGAAGTTTGGGGGATGCGTGTGAAAAAAATATGGACTAAGGAACTATTCATTTGTTTTTGTTTAGCTGTTATTTTGTTTGTACCAGTACATACTTTTGCGGAAGAAAAAAGGGAATGGCGAGATGAAGTTATATATTCCATTATGATTGATCGCTTTAATAACGGAGAATCGAAAAATGACAAACAGTTAGACGTTGGTAATTTAGAAGGGTATCAGGGCGGAGATATACGTGGGATTATAAAAAGATTGGACTACATAAAAGAAATGGGATTTACTACTATTATGCTTTCGCCGCTTTTTGAAAGTGAAAAGTATGACGGATTAAGCGTTCGAAATTTTCGAAAAGTAAATGAACATTTCGGAACAGAAAATGATGTGAAAGAACTTGTAAATGAGGCTCACAAAAAAGGAATGAAAGTTGTCTTTCAATTTCCGTATGAAGAAAATGAACAACAATTAATAGACTCGATGAAATGGTGGATAAAAGAAGTCGATTTAGACGGAAGTTATGTGATACATAGTGAAAAAAAGCCGCGTGCTTTTTGGGATGAAGTGCAAAAGGATTTGCAGGAGGTAAAGAAAGATTTTCACATTATGACAAAGGAAGATAATGAGTACTATAAAAAAATAGTAGAGTCATTTTCAAAAGCAGATATGTCTGTGAAACCTTTATATGATGTGAGTGGAAAAGAAGAGGAATTCGCTACGTTTTTAGATAATCAAGAAACAAAGCGATTTGCACGTATTGCAAAAGAAAATATGTATTACCCACCGTCTCGTTTAAAACTAGCGATCACTTACTTATTAACATCCCCGGGGATACCGAATTTTTATTACGGAACTGAAATCGCATTAGATGGGGGAGATGCTCCAGATAATAGACGATTAATGGATTTCAAATCTGATGAAAAGTTTATGCAGCACATAACGAAGCTAGGTGAACTTAGACAAACGAGACCATCTTTACGACGTGGTACGTTTGAACTTCTATATGATAAGGATGGAATGAGTATACTAAAAAGAAAGTATAAAGATGAAGTAACACTAGTAGCGATTAATAATACGAAAGAAACGCAAAAGGTCTCCTTACCTGTAAGTGCAATTGGTGAAAAACAAGAGTTAAGAGGATTGTTAGAAGACGAAATTATAAGAGAAGAAAACGGAAAGTTTTATCTTGTTTTAAAGCGCGAAGAGTCGAATGTGTATAAAGTTAGCGAAGAAACAGGTGTGAATTGGTTGTTTATCTCCTTAATAGTCGGTGTGAACGTATTATTTATTGCTTTTTTAATTGCGGTTAAAAAGAAAAGATCCTCTGTATAGATAGAGGATCTTTTTTTCTTAGCGATAGTTAATGAATTGTACGTCGATTGGTAAGTCGACGCTGCGAACGGCTGCGATTACTGCTTGTAAGTCATCACGGCTTTTCGCTGTTACGCGTACTTGGTCATCTTGTACTTGCGTTTTTACTTTTAATTTCATTTCTTTAATGATGTTGTTAATTTTTTTCGCGTTATCTTTATCGATACCTTGTTGCAGAGTTGCACGTTGGCGAACAGTATTACCAGATGCGGTTTCAACTTTTCCGTAGTCCAAGTTTTTAATTGGAACGTTACGTTTTACAAGTTTAGAAATTAGAACGTCTTTTACTTGGTCTAATTTGAACTCGTCATCAGAAGTTAAAACAAGTACTTCTTTTTCTAATTTAATATCACTTTTACTACCTTTAAAGTCATATCGGTTTTGGATTTCCTTTAATGCGATGTTAATTGCGTTTGTTACTTCAGGTAATTCTACTTTCGAAACGATGTCAAAAGAACTCTCTTTTGCCATAGTTAGCACCTCCAAATAAATTTCTATCTTTTCATGCACCTAAATAGGCTATGTAATATACATATTAAAGTATAGCGGAAAATACATCGATTAGATAGAGTGTTGCAACTTAAGTGTTTTGACGGGTCATCCGTAGGGGAATATAGTCCTATAGATACAGTCTTTATTTAATTATAGTGAATTTTGGGCAGTTGGACAAATAAAGGAAAAATCGTGTTATAATTAACTTTTGTTTGGAATGATAAAAAAGATAATTTTATATATATAGAAGGGAATTAAAAAATATGTATTTGCAATTAGGATCGATTGAACAGGTAACTGTTTTACGCGAAACGGAAATCGGATATATGGTTGGAAACGAAGAGGAAGAAATCTTCCTACATAAAAACGAATTAGCTGGAGAAATTGCAGAAGGCGATACGATTGATGTATTCTTATACCTTGATCACCAAAATCGTATTTCAGCAACAATGAAGGAACCAATTATTACAACACATGATTGGAATTGGGTAAAGGTTGTAGAAGTTATTCCTAGTTTAGGTGTGTTTGTTGATATTGGTGTATCAAAAGATATACTAATTCCACTTGATGAGTTTCCAATTTATATGCCAGTATGGCCTCAGGAAGGCGACGAATTATATTGTACGTTAAAATTAACGAATCGTGATCGTTTAATTGCTCTTCCGGCAAGAGACAGTGATATGCAAGAAATTATCGTAGATGCAACGCCATCTATGCGTAATAAAAACGTAAATGGACGTGTGTATCGCTCACTTCAAGTTGGTTCATTCATACTAACTGACGAGCATTTCCGTGCTTTCTTACACCATACAGAAAGAAAAGAACAAGTCCGCATCGGTGAGCGCGTAACAGGTCGTATTATTGACGTGAAAGACGACGGTACAATTAACATTTCACTTCTTCCTCGTAAAGAAGAAGGAATGGAAGATGATGCAGCAGTACTTTATGCATATATGGAAGAACGAGGCGGAGCAATGCCGTTTTGGGATAAGAGCAACCCAGAAGACATTAAAGAACGTTTCAATATGAGTAAGGCTGCATTTAAGCGTGCGCTTGGTAAACTGATGAAAGAAGAAAAGATTTACCAAGAAGAAGGCTGGACTTACTTTAAGAAATAAGATAAATGAAAAAGAACTATTTTTTCTCTTAATTTTTAAGAGAAAAAATAGTTCTTTTTTTTATTATAAAGTACATAAAAAGTAAATAAGGTGTAATAAAATTCGCAAAATCTGAAGATATACAAACGACTAGAATACGTTATGGTTTTTATTATAACAAGAAAGAAGAGTATTTCGAATAAAAAGAATATTAAAATGAGTTTTTGGGCTTTTAGTTAACAAAGTTTCGAAAATAAACACTTTATAAAGGTTTCCTTTAAATATGATTATTGTGTTTCGAGGGTTTCCTTATAAATCTTAGCTATATATTTTACAAAATCAATGATGGGATAGTGTATGAGCGAGCGGTGCTGCGTAAAACGAACTCCTGATTTTTCCATTTTCGAAATGATTTGTTCAATTTCCAACTCTTTTTGTTGTATCTTATTATAATTTTGATATACAATGTTTTTCCATTGATAGGAAGAACCATGAAAATAACTCTCTCCTTTTACCCTGTGATTAAATATTATTTCTATTTTTTCTCTACGTTGTCTTTCCTTCATATACGATTCCGTTGACTGCATGGTTATCGCCTCTTTCCTTTGTATTGTATACTGTTTCCGAAAATTCGGTCTAACTCATCATAGCCAATGTACAGTGATTTTGTTGGGGATTGTCGTTTAAGGCTATCTTATCAACTGTATATATTTTGCAATTTCTTAATCTAATATCTTATATCTAAATAAATTGTTAGTGTGTATAAAACGCCATTAATCTTTTAAGTTTTTGCTACCAATAACAAAATTAGAAAGTAACGAAAACGGATGAAAGATAAATTGTTTATCAATCTTTATTATAAAACGATTCTTTATGGATATGCACCTTTTTATACTCACCAAGATTTACAATATGACGAGTATCTTCATCCATGAATGTTATCCTCTATTTGCTGAGGATAGTTTTTTTATTTAGGCTAAGCAACATATCGTATGCCTCAGAACCCTTTTTATAAAAAATGACAATATATGTAACGGTTTCCCTTTTGATATGAAAAAAATCATATAGAAATAAAGCGTTCTTAAAGTGGTTTGTTAAAAATTTGTTGTATTTGACTTAAAAAAAGGAAAGTAATATTTATTTGTAGAAAATTTTTAAGGATACAAATGAATGTAAAAATAGAATGACTATCTACGATAAAAAAGGGGGCACTTATATATGCTAACAAATGATTTAGATTTCCGATTAGAACCACGTTTAAAAGAACTGTATGAACAACATAAAATAAGAGCGCAGAAGATAGACTGGGGTTATCATGAGTTTTTACCATGGGATAAGGGAATGGACTTTAAAAGAGTTCCTTGGGATGAAAGTCAAGTTACTCTTCCTTCTGGTGTAATTACGGCTATTGAGACAGCTTTATTAACAGAAGTGAATTTACCATGGTTTACAACGTATTTATCGGCGACCTTTAAAGGATCCCTTTCTGTTATTACAGACTTTATTCATACTTGGACCTCAGAAGAGGATCAACATTCGAATTTATTGGAGACATATTTACTACTCACTCGAAGTGTGAACCCTAAACGAATACATGATTTAAGAAAGTCAGTCGTTGAGGGTGGATTTGAGCCTGATTTTCATACACCAATCGAAGCAATGACGTATACGACGCTACAAGAACTTGCAACGCTGGTGTTTTATAATAACGTAGCTAAGGTTTCAAGTAAGCATGATCCAGATCTTGCTACATTATTACGTCGTCTCGCCAAAGATGAGACTCTTCATTATGCGTTTTATCGAGACGTCATTCGAACACATTTGGAATTAGAACCTAATTATTGCTATCATATTGCCAATGTGATTAAGAATTTTAAAATGCCAGGTGCCGTCATGCCTGATTTTGAAAATAGAATGGCTGTGATTGCAAAAGAAGCGAATTATGGACCACTACAATATTTTGATCAAGTACTTGATGTAGTGGTTGATTATTGGGGGTTAAAAGACTTACGACCAATTGCACCTTTAGCTGAAAAAGCAAGAATTGAGATTTTGGAATACCACACAAGATTGAAAAAAATACGGGATCGATTTGGTCGTTTTCAAGGGAAAACTGATCTACGTTAATGAGTAGAGATTTCTGAATATAAGCGGGGGAATCTGACACACTCCCTATTGTTTTTGGGGTGTTTTTTACTTAATTTAATTTTTGTCAAAAAAGTAGTTGACGATAAAAACGATTTTATGATATTATAAAATATTTGATAAAAAATCACATATATGTTAAGGTTGAGAAGGTTACCATATATGGAGGTGGATTATATGTTTCAAATTGGCGATAACATTG